>NZ_JBHTVQ010000039.1:34513-77962 GCF_042792855.1 Streptomyces sp. NPDC056600 | reverse complement strand
TTGGGCGCACCCCGGATCGGACGGTGGCTGAGCGCACCAAGCCTGGACGGTGGGCGACAGAGGCCCTGGCAACGGCCGGGCGCACCCGGGCCCGGGACGGCGGCCGAGCGCGGGTCGCGGGGCTGCGGCCGGCGCTCCGCCGCCTCGGCGGCAGCCAGGCGCGCGGCCCCGTCCCGGCCGCACCGCGCCCCGTCCCGGCCGCTCCGCGGTCAGAGCAGGTCGCGGAGGCGGTCGGCGAGGAGGTCCCAGCGCCACCGCTCCTCGACCCAGGCGCGGCCCCGCTCGCCCATCCGGCGGCGCAGCTCCGCGTCGCCGAGCAGCGTGACGATGCGTTCCGCGGCGTCCCCGGGCGAGCCGCCGGGGACCACCCAGCCGGTCTCCCCGTCGAGGACCGCGTCCGGCGCGCCGCCGGAGTCGCCGGCCACCACCGGCAGGCCCGTCGCGGACGCCTCCAGGTAGACGATGCCCAGGCCCTCGACGTCGAGGCCGCCCCGCCGGGTCCGGCACGGCATGGCGAACACGTCGCCCGCCCCGTAGTGGGCCGGCAGCTCCGACCACGGCACGGAGCCGGTGAAGACCACCGAGCGCTCCACCCCGGTCTCCCGGGCGAGCTTGCGCAGGTCCTTCTCGTACGGGCCGCCGCCGACCACCAGCAGCACCGCGTCCGGCTCGGCGGCCAGGATCAACGGCATCGCCCGGATCAGCGTGTCCTGCCCCTTGCGCGGCACCAGCCGCGACACGCAGACCACCACCGGCCGGTCGGTGAGCCCCAGCCGGGCGCGCACCTTGTCGCCGCCGGAGCCCGGGTGGAAGGTCTTCTCGTCGACGCCCGGCGGCAGCTGGACCATCCGCGCGGCGGCCTCCGGCGTGAGCGCGTCGGCGATCCGCGAGCGCGTGTACTCGCCCAGGTAGGTGATGACGTCGGTGGACTCGCCGATCCGCCGCAGCAGCTGCCGGGCCGCGGGCAGCTGCGCCCAGCCCGCCTCGTGCCCGTGGGTGGTGGCGACCAGCCGGGTGGCGCCCGCCTTGCGCAGGGCCGGGGCCATCAGGCCCAGCGGGGCGGCGGCGCCGAACCACACCGAGGTGCAGCCGTGTTCGCGCAGCAGGCCGACGGCCCTGCGGGTGGCGCCGGGCGTGGGCAGCAGCATCGTGGTGCGGTCCCGCACCACCCGGAACGGCTGCTCCGCGTCGAAGGCCGCGGTGGCCTCGACCCCTTCCCGGCCGCGCTTCCAGGTCGAGGCGTACACCACGAAGCGCTCCGGATCGAGGCGCAGCGCGATGTTGTGCAGGAACGCCTGGATGCCGCCGGGGCGCGGCGGGAAGTCATTGGTCACGATCAGCGTCTTGTGCATCGCGGACGACCCTATCCAACGGGCGCATGGGGAATCATGGCCGCATGCAGACCAAGGGCCCCACGCACCCCCCGTCCGCCCCCGCCCCCGCCGCCGGCCCGGCGCCCCGCCCGGCGGCCGCCCTGTGGGCCCTGTGGCTCGCCTCGCGGGCGGTGCTGCTCCTGCTGGTCTTCAAGGTGTGGGTGATGCCCGGTCCGGACGTCACCTCCGACGTCCACGTGACGTACCAGAACTGGTACCGGGTGCTGGGTGAGGGAACGTTCCCCCAGACGGACATCACCTGGCAGTACCCGCCGGCCGCCGCGCTGGCGATCCTCTCCCCGGCCGTGCTGCCCTGGCTGGAGTACGCGCAGGCGTTCTTCGTCCTCGCCTTCCTGGCCGACGCGGTCGGCTTCGCGCTGCTGCTGCGGGCCGGGCGGGGGAGCGGACGCTCCCGGCACGGCGCCTGGGTGTGGACGGCCGGCGTGCCGCTGCTCGGCCCCACGGTGTACGCCCGCTACGACGTGATGGTCACCGTCGTCGCCGTCGGCGGCCTGCTCGCCCTGGCACGCCGGCCCCGGCTGGCGGGGGCACTGATCGGGTTCGGCGCGATGCTCAAGGTGTGGCCCGCGCTGCTGCTGGCCGGTGTGGTCCGCAGGACCACCTGGGTGTGGACGGTGGTCACCGCGGCCGTGGTGGCGGCCGGGTTCGCGCTGGCGATGCCCGGGGCCTTCGCCTTCCTCACCTTCCAGCGCGACCGCGGCACCGAGGTGGAGTCGCTGGGCGCGCTGGTCCTGCACGTCGCCCGGCAGTACGGGTGGCAGGGCCAGGTCCTGCTCAACTACGGCTCCATGGAGTTCATCGGCCCGCACGTGGAGACGGTGAGCCGCGGGGCCATGCTGCTCACCGTGGCCGTCTTCGGCTGGCTGCTGTTCTGGCGCTGGCGGGGCCGGCCCGGGGCGCTGAAGGCGTCCGCGGAACGGATCGTGTGGGGACCGGCGGTCCCGGCGCTGGCCGGGCTGGTGGCGGTCCTGATGTTCACCGTCACCAGCCGGGTGATCAGCCCCCAGTACCTGGTGTGGCTGGTGGGCGTCGCCGCGGTGTGCGTGACCTTCCGCGGCAGCGGGGTGGGGCCGGCCGCCTGGGTGCTGGTCGCCGCGAGCGGGGTGACGCTGGTGGAGTTCCCGCTCTACTTCGGCGACGTCGTCGGCAGCACGCCGCTCGGGCTCGGGCTGCTGTTCCTGCGCAACGGGCTGCTGGTCGCCGCGACCCTGATGGCCGCCGACCGCCTGTGGGAGGTCACCGTGGGCGGCGCGGACGCCCCCGAGCGGGACGCCGAGGGGCCGGCCGGCGAGGCGGAGCCTCCGCGGGAGTCCGTGCGGACCGGCTGAGCCCGCCCGTCAGGACGCGGGCACCCGCAGCGCGGCCAGGACCGGGAGGTGGTCGGTGGCGGCGCGGAGGTCGGACGGGGCGAGGCCGGGCAGGTCCGTGGGGACGCCGCAGCCGAGGACCTCGATGCCCGGGGTGGTGAAGAGGGCGTCGATGCGCTGGACCGGGTCGTGTGCGGGCGAGGTGAACTCGCCGCCCCACGGGGCCGCCGGACGGCAGTCCCGCAGCTCGGCCGCGACCCGGCGGAAGGTACGGCCGCCGGGCCGCTCGTTGAGGTCGCCGCCCGCCAGGACGTGCGGGACCCCCAGCGAGCGGACCCGCTCCAGCAGCATGCCCCCCTGCTCGTACCGCTCGGCGGACCGCAGGGAGAGGTGACAGCTGAGGACGCCGAGCCGGGTGGCGGGCCCGAACCGCACCACCGCCGTCGCGAACCCCCGCCGGTGCAGGCCGGGCGTCACCGGCAGCAGCACGTCCTCGGTGCGCTCGACCGCCGTCCGCAGGGAGCACAGCAGGGCCGGCCCCGCGGCGGGGGCGCCGCCGGAGAGGACCACCAGGCCCGACTCGCGGGCCAGCCGGGCCAGCCGCCCGCGCCAGCCCGTGAACCGAGGAGCCTCCTGCACCAGCACGAGGTCCGGAGCGCAGGCCCGGATCACCCGGGCCAGCGCCGCCGTGTCGTCGCGCATCGACCGCACGTTGTAGGACAGCGCCCGGACCACGGCCGACCCGTCGGCCTCGGTCCCAGGCGCCGGAAGCGGAACAGGCGCGTCGGCCGTCACCGTGCGCGGACCTACATCGGGGCCGCGGGCTGCCGGGCCAGGTCGGCCGCGCCCACCAGGCCCGCCTTGCCGCCCAGCGTCGCCGCGTTCACCTCGGCGACCGGACGCCAGGTGCCGCCGACCAGCCAGCGCCGGTAGGACTTGCGGACCGGCTCCATGAGCAGCTCGCCCTCGTCGGAGAGGCCGCCGCCGATGATGAAGGCCTCCGGGTCGAAGAGCGAGGCCAGGTCGGCCAGGCCCGCGCCGACCCAGCGGGCCAGCTCACGGTAGGAGTCCACCGAGACCCGGTCGCCCTCACGGGCGGCGGTGGAGATGTGCTTGCCCTCGATGCCCTCGGGCGTGCCGTCGCCCAGGGAGAGCAGCAGTTCGGCGTTGCCCGGCGTGGCCAAGGCGCGCTGCTTCGCGTAACGGACCAGGGCGCGCCCGGAGGCGTACTGCTCCCAGCAGCCCTGCTTGCCGCAGCCGCACTGCAGGCCGTCCGGCACCATCCGCATGTGGCCGAACTCGGCGGCCACGCCGAAGTGACCGCGGCGCAGCTTGTCGCCGATGATGATGCCGCCGCCCAGGCCGGTGCCCAGGGTGATGCAGATGACGTTGTGGTTGTCCCGGCCGGCACCGAACCGGTACTCGCCCCAGGCCGCCGCGTTCGCGTCGTTCTCGACGACGACGGGGAGGTCCACGCGGGCCTCCACCTTCGCCTTGAGCGGCTCCTGACGCCAGTCGATGTTGGGCGCGAAGTAGACCGTGGCCCGCTGCCGGTCGACGTAGCCGGCGGCGCCGATGCCCACGCCGACGATCTGGTGGCCGGCCCGGGCGCCGTCCACCGCGGACGCGATGGCGTCGACGATGGCCTCGGCCGTGTCGGGGGTCGGCACCTTGAAGGTCGAGAGGATGTTGCCATCCTCGTCGACGACTCCCGCCGCGATCTTGGTGCCGCCGATGTCGACGCCGATGGTGAGTCCCATGTGTCCCTCGGTAAATGGTCGTGCCCGCTGGGGCTTACCGTACCGGAGGGCGATCAGTCCACGTCGATCCGCTGTCCTCCGGCGGGCCCGCCGTCCTCGCCGTCGTCCTCGGGACGGTCGGCGGCCGGGGCCCGGGAGGAGCCGCCGGGACGGCCGGCGGGAGGCTCCTCACCTGCGGTCCAGCGGCGTTCCTGGGACTGCACGGCACTGCGGTAGGCCGCCAGCAGCTCGGAGCCGGCCGCCGACAGATGACGGAAGACGTCAGGGTTGCGCTCGACCACCGGCTCCACCGCCGCCCTGGCCTGCCGCACCACCTGCTCGGCGGCGCCCAGCAGCTGCGCCTGCCCCTGGAAGGAGGCCAGCCGGTCGGCGACCGCGGAGGCCAGCTTGCGCAGCTCCTCGGCGGCCGACCCCGTCGCCTCGCCGGCGCCCCGGCGCTCGCGGTGGCGTTCCTGCTCGGCCCGCAGGTCCTCGGCGCAGGCGTCGGCCCAGGCGTCGGAGTCGCCGGTGCGTCCCTCTGGCTTCTCGCTCATCCCGGACCCTTCTCCCGTTCCTCGTCGTGCCCCGCTCGACGGGGCTCGGACACCTTCGACGGTACCGCCAACACCGCCACGCCGTTCAGCGCTCGGCGGAAGGGCGGGGCCACACCGCGGGGTCGGGGACGAACCGCACGGCGAGCACGCCCTCGCGCAGCGCCGCCCCGGTCACCGCGCAGCGGCGCAGCGCCGGGGGCAGGGCGAGGGCCCGGCGGAAGCGGCCCGCGGCGAGCAGCAGCTCGTCGCCCCGGCGGACCAGCTCCAGCTCCTCGCGGACCGCGCCGGGCAGCGGGATCCGCCAGACCAGGGAGCCGTCCTCGGCGGTCCGGTCCTCCACCGGCCGCTCGACGGCCCAGGGCCCGGCCCACCCGGCCCCGGGGGACGTCGCGGTGGCGTCGGCGCCCGGCACGCCGAGGGCGGTCAGGTCGTCTGCGCCGCGCGGCTCACGGCCCAGGTGCGGGACGGGACGGACGGGCAGGCCCGCCGCGGCCCACTCGTCGAGGGCCTTGCGCTGCTGGGCGGCGAGCGTGGTGAGCCAGGTGTCGGTGCCCGCGTCGGGCACCACCCGGGTGGCCAGCAGCGCCCCGGGGCGCAGGCCGTGCAGGGCGAGGCCGAGCACCGCGGCGCGCACCGCCTCCAAGGCGGACGGTCCGGGCTCGGCGGTCAGCCGCACCTCGGCCCGCCCCAGCAGGTCCTCGACCTCGGCGAGCCGCTCCTCCCAGCGGGCGGCGGACTCGTACAGGCGCTCCGAGGGCATCGGCACCCCGGCCAGCCGGCCCAGCAGCGGCCGCAGCGCGCGGGCCGCCTGCCGCTCCTGCGGGAGCAGCCGGCGCAGGTAGCGGCGCAGCTCGCCGGGCAACGCGAGCAGCGCCAAGGCCTCGGGGGTGGCGGGGAGGTCGGCGACCAGCAGGTCGTGGGCGCCGGAGCGCGCCGCCTCGCGCAGGGCCGCCAGGACGGCGAGCTCGCGGGCGCCGGGCAGCGGGGTGATCTCGTCGCGCTCCAGCGGGCGCGCGCCGAGCAGGTCGAAGGCGGCTCCGGCCTGCCCCTGGAGGGCGGCGAGCACGTCGCGGAACCCCTCGGCGGGGTCGGTCCGGCGCACGGCGAGGCCGGGCACGTCGGCCGGGACGAGGCCCCCGGGCAAGGCGTCGTCGCAGGTCAGCAGGAGGGTACGGGCGCCCTCGCGGGCGGCGCGCAGGGCGGTGGCGGCGGCCACCGTGGTCCGGCCGGATCCGCCGGGCCCGGTGATCAGCAGGGTCCGCATGAGCGGGGGGAGGCCCGGTCCTAGGCCGCCTTCGACTCGACGCGCTTCTTCAGGCCGGCCAGCGCCCGGTCGATGATGACCTTCTCGGCCTTGCGTTTGATCATGCCCAGCATGGGGATCTTGACGTCCACGGTGAGGGTGTAGGTGACCTCGGTGGAGCCGTCGCCCAGGTCGCGCAGGGCGTAGGTGCCGTCGAGGGAGCGCAGCATCTGCGACTTCACCAGCGTCCAGGACACCTCGTCGGCGCCCTTCCAGGTGTAGGCGAGGGTCTGGTCGTCCTTGATCGCGCCGGCGTCCATCACCAGCCTGACCTGCTCCGCGCGGCCCTGGCCGTCGGTCGCGACGACCTCGGCCTCCTTCACCTCACCGGTCCACTCGGGGTAGCGGGCGAAGTCGGCGATCACCTCCATCACAGCGGCCGGTGCGGCCCCGATGGTGATGTTCGAGCTGGTGTGTTCCGCCATCGCCGTAGCTCCTCCAGATCCGGCCGGGCAGGTCTGCGGTTGCAGGCTACCGCGCGCGGGGAGACGGTCCGGAGCCGCGTCGGGGCGGGGCGCTCAGAACTCCAGGGCCCACGGCCGGCCGGTGCTCGCGAAGTGGCCGACGTTCACGCACTCGGTCGACCCGACGCGCATCCGCTGCCGCAGCGGCTGGTGGACGTGGCCGAAGAGCGAGTAGCGGGGCCTTGTGCGGCGGATCACGTCCAGCAGGGCGCGGCTGCCGCGCTCGAAGCGGCGCGCCACCGTGTCGTAGACCAGGTCGGGGACCTCCGGCGGGATGTGCGTGCACAGCACGTCCACCTCGCCGAGCGCGGCCAGCTTGGCCTCGTACTCCTCGTCGTCGATCTCGAACGGGGTCCTCATGGGGGTGCGCAGGCCGCCGCCGACGAAGCCGAAGGTCCAGCCGCCTATCTCCACCCGCTGCCCGTCCAGGACGGTGGTGCCCTCCTGGACGTACTCCGGCCACAGGCCGGGGACGTCGACGTTGCCGTAGGTGGCGTACGTCGGAGAGGGCATGGCCGCGAACATCTCCGCGTACTGCCGGCGGACCGCCCGCTCGATCAGCACCGAGCGGTCCTCGTCCTTCGCCGCCCACAGCGCCGCCTGGAACTCCCGCGCCTCCTCGAAGCGGCGGGCGGTGCGCAGCGCGACGATGCGATCGGCGTTCTCGCGGCCGAAGAGGTCGCCGAAGATGCCGCGGGAGTGGTCGGCGTAGTCCAGGAAGAGGATCAGGTCGCCGAGGCAGACCAGCGCGTCCGCGCCGTCCTTCGCCCTCGCCAGGTCACGGGTGTTGCCGTGCACGTCGCTCACCACGTGCACGCGGGTGCTGCGGGTGCCGGGGCGCTTGACCCGGTCACCGAGGGGTGTCGCTGCCATGCCGACGAAGCCTAGGCGTGTGGTGCAACCGTGAACAGAGGCGGTCGGACCTGCGGTTACTCTGGCACCTCAAGAATGGCGTGGACTACTGTGCGCAATGGAACACCAGTCGTGTGACGCGGCGAACATCGGAGCCGGACGCTCTTTCGGAGCGAACCTACCCAGGAGTAACGTCCGGACAGTCCCGTAGTGCCAGGTCCAGGGGCGGACCATGTCCCCACCCCTGGCGGCACGCGCCCCAGCCATGGACCGCACCGTCGCACTCACACAACGTCGTGGCGTCGGCGCCAATGAGGAGCAGCAGTCTTGCGCGAGTTCAGCCTTCCGGCTCTCTACGAAGTCCCCGCGGACGGCAACCTGACCGATCTGGTCCGCAGAAACGCCGCGCAGCACCCGGACACCGCGGTGATCGCCCGCAAGGACGACGCCGGCGCCTGGCAGGACGTCACGGCCAAGAGGTTCCTCGACGAGGTGCACACCGCGGCCAAAGGCCTCATCGGCGCGGGCGTGCAGCCCGGCGACCGGGTGGCGCTGATCTCCCGCACCCGCTACGAGTGGACGCTGCTGGACTTCGCGATCTGGAGCGCGGGCGCCGTCACCGTGCCGGTCTACGAGACCAGCTCCCCCGAGCAGATCCAGTGGATACTCGGCGACTCCGGCGCGACCGCCGTGGTCGTGGAGACGCCGCTGCACGCGGCCGCCGTGGAGCAGGTCCGCGCGGCCCTGCCGGAGCTCAAGCACGTCTGGCAGCTCGACGACGGCGCCGTCGAGGAACTCGGCCGGCTCGGCCAGGACGTCTCCGAGGACACCCTCGAGGAGCGCGGCCGCTTCGCCAAGGCCGACGACCCGGCCACCATTGTCTACACCTCCGGCACCACCGGCCGCCCCAAGGGCTGCGTGCTCACCCACCGCAACTGGTTCGCGGAGGCCGGAAACGCCGTCGAGCGCCTCGGCCCGCTGTTCGACACCGGCCGCTGCTCCGTGCTGCTGTTCCTCCCGCTCGCCCACGTCTTCGGCCGCCTGGTCGAGATCGCGGCAATGCTGGCGCCGATCCGTCTGGGCCTGGTCCCGGACATCAAGAACCTCACCGACGAGCTGGCCTCGTTCCGCCCGACGCTGATACTCGGCGTCCCGCGGGTCTTCGAGAAGGTCTACAACTCGGCCCGCGCCAAGGCTCAGGCCGACGGCAAGGGCAAGATCTTCGACAAGGCCGCCGCCACGGCCATCGCCTACAGCCGCGCCCTGGACGACCCGTCGGGCCCGTCCTTCGGCCTGCGCGTCAAGTACAAGGTCTTCGACAAGCTCGTCTACTCCAAGCTGCGCGCCGTCCTCGGCGGCCGCGGCGAGTACGCGGTCTCCGGCGGCGCGCCGCTGGGCGAGCGGCTCGGCCACTTCTTCCGCGGCATCGGCTTCACCATCCTCGAGGGCTACGGCCTCACCGAGTCCGCCGCGGCCACCGCCTTCAACCCGTGGGACAAGCAGAAGATCGGCACGGTCGGCCAGCCGCTGCCGGGGTCGGTCGTCCGCATCGCCGACGACGGCGAGGTGCTGCTGCACGGCGAGCACATCTTCTCCGGCTACTGGAACAACGAGGCCGCCACCGCGGAGGCGCTGGAGGACGGCTGGTTCCACACCGGCGACCTCGGCACCCTCGACGAGGACGGCTACCTGCGGATCACCGGCCGCAAGAAGGAGATCATCGTCACGGCCGGCGGCAAGAACGTCGCCCCCGCGGTGATCGAGGACCGGATCCGGGCCAACGCCCTGGTCGCCGAGTGCATGGTCGTCGGCGACGGCCGGCCGTTCGTCGCCGCGCTGGTCACGCTGGACGAGGAGTTCCTCGGCCGCTGGTGCGCGGAGCACGGCAAGCCGGAGGGGACCACCCCGGCCGAGCTGTGCGACGACGCGGACCTGCTGGCGGTGATCCAGTCGGCGGTCGACGACGGGAACGCGGCGGTCTCCAAGGCGGAGTCGGTGCGGAAGTTCCGCGTCCTCCCGGGGCAGTTCTCCGAGGAGTCGGGGCACCTCACGCCGTCCCTCAAGCTGAAGCGGAACGTCGTCGCGAAGGACTTCGCCGACGAGATCGAGGCCCTCTACCAGCGCTGACCGCAGGGGCGCGGGGGCGCAGGATCCTACGCGAAAGGGGCCCGGACCATCATGGTCCGGGCCCCTTTCCCGCTTTGTTCGTCTTTCCCGTCGTCCTCCCGCCGAGAGCAGGGGCGCAGGGACGCGGGGGTGTCCCGGGTGGACGCCGTGGGTCAGACGACGGCGCCGCGGCCGGGGTCGTCGTCGTCGGGGTCCATGCGCAGGACCAGGGCGGCCGCGCCGCCCAGGAACCCGCCGACGCACACCGTCGTGAGCCACCACGACATGTGCCACCCCAGCAGCACCGCGAGCAGCAGCAGCACCGGCCCGCCGATCACCCCGAGCCAGGCGAACTTGGCCGTCGCGTCCGCCTCCGGCAGCGGCGGCGGCTCCGGCGGGACGAAGTGGTCCTCGTCCGCGGGCTCCGAGAGCTCGAAGTCCCGCGGACCGGCCGGCGGGGCCGTGGCTGTGGCCCCCGCGCCCACACCGGGCGCGAACGTCACGGACCCGCCCAGCGGCCGCGCCTCGGGGTCCGGCTCCGGCTCGGTGGCCGTGTCGCCCTCCGCGCCGGCGGGTGCGACGGCGAGCTCCGCGTCACCCCCGGTTCCGGTCCCGTCGGCATCGGGCTCCGGCAGCGCCAGGTCCTGTACGGGGCGGTACGGTCTCACCCCCGGCGGGTCCGGCGGCTCCTCGCCGTAGGAGGCGACGATGGCCTCCCACGCGGCCTTCTCGTCGAAGGCGGGAAGGTCGGGGTCCTGCTCCTGGTCCGGGTCCCGCCCGGTGCCGTCCTCAGCCAACGGGGGCCGTCCCTTCCCGGTCGCCCGGATCGCCGGGCCCCTCGCCCCGCGCCCCGGAAGTCAGCCGCTCCACGAACGCCGCGCTCTCCTCGAAGATCCGCTCGGCGTCGTTGTCCAGCGTGGCCACGTGGTAGCTGTCCTCCAGCACGATCTCCGTGGTGTCCACCGAGGAGACCCGCGCGAGGACGCGCGCCGAGTCGGCGGGGGAGACCACGTGGTCGACCGTGCTGTGCAGCAGCAGGAGCGGCTGCGTCACCTGCGGCAGCTCGCCGTCCAGCATCCGCAGGAACACGGCCAGCGAGTACGCGGCGTGCAGCGGCACCTTGGCGTACCCCGTCTCCTGTACACCCTGCTTCTTGATGTCACTGGTCAGCCCCTTGGTGGCGGGCACCAGGTGCCGCACCACCGGCAGCACCCGGGCGGCCGCCCCGTGCACCTTGTTCACCGGGTTGACCAGCACCAGACCGCTGATCGCGTCGCCGTGCTTCGCGGCCAGCCGCAGGGCGAGCGCGCCGCCCATCGACAGGCCGAAGACGAAGACCTTCTCGCACCGCGCGGTCAGCTCCCGCAGCGCGCGGTCGACCTCCGCGTACCAGTCCTGCCAGCCGGTGACCTGCATGTCCTCCCACCGCGTGCCGTGTCCCGGCAGCAGCGGCAGGGACACCGTCAGGCCACGCCCGGCGAGGTACTCCGCCCAGGGGCGCATCGACTGCGGCGAACCGGTGAAGCCGTGACAGAGCAGGACGCCGATCTCCCCGCCCTCGTGGCGGAACGGCTCGGCTCCGGGAAGGACCGGCACCTTCGGTCTCCTCGTGACTGAGTCGTGCCGCCGGGTAGCGGGTACCCGCACGGCACAGGGATGAAGTGGGTACTTCACCGTACGCGACCGTGCCTGCACCGGCCAGGGGCGTCGAGCGTTTGCCGCGGCCTCGGGATAAGGTTCGGACCCGATGCACAGGAGGGCAGTCGGGTGATCTACGAAATAATGAAGGCGATCATCGGGGCACCGGTGAAAGTCGCGTTCAGGCCTTGGGTCGAGGGCCTGGAGAACGTCCCGGCCGAGGGGCCCGCGATCCTCGCGAGCAACCACCTGTCCTTCTCGGACTCCATCTTCCTGCCCGTGATGCTCGACCGGAAGGTCACCTTCATCGCCAAGGCGGAGTACTTCACCACCCCCGGCGTCAAGGGCCGCCTCACGGCCGCCTTCATGAAGGGCGTCGGCCAGCTCCCGGTGGACCGCGAGGGCGGCCGCGGCGCCGGCGAGGCCGCGATCCGCAGCGGCATCAAGGTGATCGAGAACGGCGGCCTCTTCGGCATCTACCCCGAGGGCACCCGCTCGCCCGACGGCCGGCTCTACCGCGGCAAGCCCGGCGGCCTGGCCCGGGTGGCGCTGGCCACCGGCGCCCCCGTCATCCCGGTCGCGATGATCGACACCGAGAAGATCCAGCCGCCCGGCCGCGCGATGCCCAAACTGATGCGCCCGGGCATCCGCATCGGCAAGCCGCTGGACTTCAGCCGCTACCAGGGCATGGACAACGACCGCTTCGTGCTGCGCGCGGTGACCGACGAGGTTATGTACGAGCTGATGAAGCTGTCCGGCCAGGAGTACGTCGACATGTACGCCACCGCCGCCAAGCGGCAGCTGGCGGAGGCCGCCAAGGCCGCGAAGGCGGCCGAGCGCGCGGAGGCGACCGCCGGTTCCGCCCAGGGGCCGGACGCCGGCTGACCCGCTCCCGTGCGACCCGCGCCGGGGCACCGGGGAGACCGACGGGGGACGCGCGGCCGCACGGCCGACCTTTCGGGGACTCGACGGTCGTGGCGAGGACAACGCCGGGGGACGCGCGGGTCGTGGCGAAGTGACCGGGCCGGGACGCGCCGGGTGCACGGGGGAGCAGCCGGCCGGGGACGGGCGGGTCGAACGGGAGGACCGACCGGAGACGCGTCGGCCGTGCGGAACGGACCGGCCGGTGCGCGCCGGTCGTCGGGGGAGCCGGTCGCAGACGCGCCGGTCGTAGGAAGAGACCGGTACGGGAGCGTGCCGGTCGTACGGGGGAGACCGGCCGGAGACGGCCGGTCGTAGGGGGAGACGACGTGACGGGGGAACCCCGCGGCAGGATGTCGGTCGAGCAGCCGCTCTGGCAGGCGCTGACCGCCTACCGGGTGCTGACGATGCTGTACGCCGTCGGCCTGTTCGCCGCGGCCTACCAGCATTTCGTCCGGCCGGGCCTGGCCGTCGGCTACTACGTGGTGCTGGCGGTGTGGACCCTGGCCACCGTGCGCAAGGTCGCCGACGCCCGCAGCTGCACCCGCGCCTTCCTGGGTGTCGACCTGACGATCGCCGTCGTCGGCATCCTGCTCACCCCGCTCGCCGACTCGGCCGCCCGCATCCACGCCGGCGGGCCCACCCTGCCGTCGATATGGACCGCCGGATCGGTGCTCGCCTTCGCGGTCAAGGGCGGCTGGCGGTGGGCGGCCGTCGCCTCCACCCTGGTGGCCGCCGCCAACCTGGTGGAACGCGGCGCGCCCACCCGCGACACCCTGCACAACGTCGTCCTGGTCTGGGTCGCCGCCATCGCCATCGGCTACGTCGTCGAGGTGGCCCGCGCCTCCGAGCGGACCCTGGCCCGCGCCCTGGAGATCGAGGCCGCCACCCGCGAACGGGAGCGGCTGGCCCGCGACATCCACGACGGCGTGCTCCAGGTGCTCGCCATGATCCGCAGGCGGGCGGCCGACGGAGTCACCGGAGGAGGCGCGGACACCGTGGAACTGGTGCGGCTGGCCGGGGAGCAGGAGTCCGCGCTGCGCGCCCTGATCTCCCGCGGACTGCCCGGCCCCCGCGACGCCGCCGCGCGCGCCCTGCCGGCCGGCTCCCGCGGTGCCGCGGACGCGAACGCGGACCACGGCGAGGAGGAGGAGGACCCGGACACCCCCGTCGACGTGCGCGCCCTGCTGGCCGGGCACGCCACCAGCTCCAGGATCGCCCTCGCCGAGCCCGGCACCCCGGTCGAGCTGCCGGCCGGCGTGGCCCGTGAACTGGCCGCGGCGGTCGGCGCCGCGCTGGACAACGTCCGGGCGCACGCCGGCGAGGAGGCGCGGGCCTGGATCCTGCTGGAGGACGAACCGGACCAGGTCGTCGTCACCGTCCGCGACGACGGCCCCGGCATCCCGGCCGGCCGGCTGGACGCGGCCGAGCGGGAGGGGAGACTGGGCGTCGCCCAGTCCATCCGCGGCCGGCTGCGCGACCTGGGCGGCACCGCGGAGCTGTTCTCGGTCCCCGGCCAGGGAGCCGAGGTCGAGTTGAGGGTCCCGAAGGCCTGAGGGCCTGCGAACAGGCGAGGAGAGCTGAACCGATGGGGGAGAGCCCGTTGAAGGTGATGGTGGTCGACGACCACCCGATGTGGCGCGACGCGGTCGCCCGGGACCTGGCGGGAGCCGGGCTCGAGGTGGTGGCCACCGCCGGTGACGGCGAGCAGGCGGTGCGGCGGGCCCGCGCCGTGCGGCCCGACGTGCTGGTGCTCGACCTCAACCTGCCGCTCAAGCCGGGTGTCGAGGTCTGCCGTGAACTCGTGGGCGCCGACCCCTCGCTGCGGGTGCTGGTGCTGTCGGCCAGCGGCGAGCACGCCGACGTGCTGGAGGCGGTGAAGTCCGGCGCCACCGGCTACCTGGTGAAGTCCGCGTCCACCGAGGAACTGCTCGACGCGGTCCGCCGCACCGCCGTCGGCGAGGCCGTCTTCACCCCCGGGCTGGCCGGACTGGTGCTCGGCGAGTTCCGGCGACTGGCCGCCGGACCGGCCGAGCCGGCCCCCGCCACGCCCGCTCCCCGGCTCACCGACCGCGAGACCGAGGTGCTGCGCCTGGTCGCCAAGGGGCTGTCGTACAAGCAGATCGCCGAGCGGCTGGTGATCTCCCACCGGACCGTCCAGAACCACGTGCAGAACACCCTCGGCAAGCTCCAGCTGCACAACCGGGTGGAGCTGGTGCGCTACGCCATCGAGACGGGCCTGGACGAGGACTGACCCGCCCCGGCATCGGAGCCTGCCCGGGGGCCCGGACACCGGCATCGCCCAGGGCCGACCGGCCCTGGCCGAAAAGGCCCTCCGGCCGCTCGCGGGCGCTGCGGGGGGCTCGTAGGGTCGGCTGCATGGAGATCCTCGCGTTCGGAGTCCAAAACGACGAGAAGCCGCTCCTGGAGGCGGCCTTCGCCGAGGCGGTGGGCCCGCTCGGGCACGAGCTGCGCTGCCTGGACGTCAATCTCGACGCGGACACCGCCGCCCTGGCCCTCGACCACGAGGTGGTGGTCAGCCCGGTCAACGCGGAGCTGGACCGCGAGGTGCTGGGAGTGCTCGCGGCCGGCGGCACCCGGCTGATCGCCCAGCGCTCCACCGGCTTCAACAACATCGACCTGCCCGCCGCCGAGCAGCTGGGCATGACCGTCGCGCGGGTCTCCGCCTACTCGCCGCACGCGGTCGCCGAGCACGCCTGGGCGCTGGCCCTCGCCTGCAACCGGCACATCGCGCGGGCCGCCCGCCGCACCCGCGACTTCGACTTCCGCATCAACGGCCTGATGGGCCGCGACCTGCACGGCCGCACCGCCGGAGTGATCGGTACCGGGAAGATCGGCGCGGCCTTCGCCCGGATCGCCCACGGCTTCGGCATGCGGCTGCTGGGCTGGGACGTCCGGGAGAACCCCGAGTGCCTGGACCTGGGCATGAGCTACGTGCCGACCGCGGACCTGCTGGCCCGCTCGGACCTGATCACCCTGCACGTGCCGCTCCTCCCCGAGACCCAGCACCTCATCGACGCCGACTCGCTGCGGATCATGAAGGACGACGCGATCCTGGTGAACACCAGCCGCGGTGGCCTGGTGGACACCGCCGCGCTGGTCGCCGAACTGCGGGCCGGTCGTTTCACCGGCGTGGGCCTGGACGTCTACGAGGCGGAGGAGGGCCTGTTCTTCCAGGACAAGTCGCTGGACTTCGTCGACGACGACACCCTGGCCCGCCTGGTCACCTTCCCCAACGTCCTGGTCACCGGCCACCAGGCCTACTACACGTCCGACGCGGTGGGGCAGATCGCGCACACCACCGCGTCGAACGTGGTGGACTACCTGGCCGGCCGCCGCTCGGAGAACGTGCTCGCGCCCAGGCCGTCCGCCTGAGCCACGGCGCCGCCCGCCGCCGCGCCGCCGGTCCCCATCGCGTTGCCCGCCGTGCGCATCACCCCCGCCAGCAGCTCGCGCACCACGTCGATGCCGCGCACGGTGAGCACCGACTCCGGGTGGAACTGCACCCCGGCGAACCCGGGCCCCCGCAGCGCGTGCACCTCGCCGTCCGCGTCCCGGGACACCTCCACGCCGTGCGCGGCGAGCCCGGCGGCGGCCGCGTCGTCGCAGCGGGCGACGAAGCTGTTGTAGAAACCGACCGTCTCCGGCCGCCCGAACAGGTCCAGCGTGGTCTGCGCCCCCTGGTACGGCACCCGCTTGCGGACGATCTCCAGCCCCAGCTCGGCAGCGATCAGCTCGTGGCCCAGGCACACGCCCAGCACCCCGTGCGGACGCTCCCGGAGCACCCGGGCGGCCAGGTCCCGCAGGAACCGCATCCGCGGGTCGGCGGCGTCCCCCGGGTCGCCCGGGCCGGGGCCCAGGACCACCGGACCCGGATGGGCGAGCACCGCCTCGCGCAGCCCCGGCTCGTCGAAGCGGCGCACGGTCACCGTCAGGCCGAGCGAGCGCAGCAGGTGGGCCAGCATCGCGGTGAACGTGTCCTCCGCGTCGACCACCAGCGCGTGGCCCGAGAGCGTCGCGCCGCCGTCCTCGGCCCGCTCGCGCATCCGCAGCCAGAACGGCGCCAGCTCCGTGCGCCGGGCGTCCAGCGCGGCCCGCACCCGCGGGTCCTCGCCCAGCCGGGGAGCCGTCCGCTCCTCCCGCGGCCGTCCCGGGCGCACGCCGAGGGCGGCCAGCACCCCGGCCGCCTTCGCGTGCGTCTCGGCCACCTCGCCGGCCGGGTCCGAGCCGCGCACCAGCGTCGCCCCGACGCCCACCCGCAGCGTGCCGTCGGCGGCGACGTCCGCGGTGCGGATCAGGATGGGGGAGTCCAGCGTCTGCGCGCCGCCCGCGTCCCGGCCGAGCAGGGCGAGCGCGCCCGCGTAGTAGCCGCGGCCGTCGGGCTCGTGCCGTTCGATGACCCGGCAGGCGTTCTGCACCGGCGAGCCGGTCACCGTGGCGGCGAACATGGTCTCCCGCAGCACCTCGCGGACGTCCAGCGTGGAGCGGCCGCGCAGCTCGTACTCGGTGTGCGCCAGGTGCGCCATCTCCTTCAGCCGGGGCCCGACCACCACCCCGCCCATGTCACCGACCGTGCACATCATCTTGAGCTCCTCGTCCACCACCATGGACAGCTCCTCGGTCTCCTTGGCGCTGCCCAGGAACTCCAGCAGGTCCTCGGGGGTGGGTCCGCCGGCCGGGTAACGGTAGGTGCCGCTGATGGGGTTCATCACCACGGCCTGCCCGGACATCCGCACGTGCACCTCCGGGCTCGCCCCGACCAGCGTGCGGTCCCCGGTGTGGACCACGAACGTCCAGTACGCGCCGCGCTCGCCCTCCAACAGCCGCCGGAACAGGGCCAGCGCGTCCACCGCCCCGAAGCCGTCGATCCGGCCGCGGTAGGTGCGCCGGATCACGAAGTTGGCGCCCTCGCCGCGTCCGATCTCCTCGCGCAGCACGCGCTCCACGGTGCGCGCGTAGGAGGCGTCGTCCTGGTCGAAGCCGCCGTCCTCCACCCGCACCTCGTGCGCGGGCAGCTGCGCCAGGGCCTCGGCGAGCGGGATCTCGTACGACTCCTCGGGGGTCAGCGCCAGCAGCGGCGTGCCGTCGTCGCGGACGTCGAAGCCGCGGTCGCGGATCTGCCGGAACGGCACCAGGGCCAGCGCCCGCTCCGGCAGGTCGGCCAGCCTCTCGTGGGCGGCCACCGGGCCGACCAGCAGCTCGACGAGATCGTGATCACGGCCGGGGGTGCGGCGGCGCAGCAGGGCGAACGGGCGGCCGTCGCCGGGCAGCAGCGAGAGGTCCATGTCGGGTGCTCCTCCGTGGTGGGAGTGGTGGGGGAGGAGCGGCCCGGTCGCGAAAACGCCGAAGGCCGCCCCTCGGGCGGCCTTCGCGAAGTGTGGATACGCGCAGTCAGTGGGCCGCCGAAGGAGCGGTCCACCACCAGTTCAGGTGCTGCTGCAGGTGCTGCGCGTGTGCTGACATGGCGGGAACCCTACCCGAGCGGGGCGGCGGATGTGCCGGGAATGGACGGAGCGTCCCACAGTGTGGGCTCCCGTCGGCGTGCCGCAGGCGAGCCCGTACCCTTGCTGACGTGACCGTGAACCTTGAGAGCCCTGCTACCTTCGTGCCCACCTGGCGAGACCTGCCCGCTGCCCAGCAGCCGGAGTATCCCGACCAGAAGGCCCTGAGCAAGGTCGTCACGGAGCTCGAGAGCTACCCGCCGCTGGTGTTCGCCGGCGAGTGCGACCAGCTGAAGGCCCGGCTGGCGGCCGTCGCCAAGGGGGACGCGTTCCTGCTCCAGGGCGGCGACTGCGCGGAGTCCTTCGACGGCGTCGGCGCCGAGCAGATCCGCGCCAAGCTCAAGACGCTGCTCCAGATGGGCGCCGTCCTCACCTACGCGGCCTCCGTGCCGGTGGTGAAGGTCGGCCGGATCGCCGGCCAGTACTCCAAGCCGCGCTCCAAGCCCATGGAGACGCGCGACGGCGTGACGCTGCCGGTGTACCGCGGCGACTCGGTGAACGGCTTCGACTTCACCGAGGAGTCCCGGATCCCCGACCCCGAGCGCCTCAAGCGGATGTACAACGCCTCCGCCTCCACGCTCAACCTGGTGCGCGCCTTCACCACCGGCGGCTACGCCGACCTGCGGCAGGTGCACGCCTGGAACCAGGACTTCGTGAAGTCGTCCCCCTCCGGCCAGCGCTACGAGCAGCTCGCCCGGGAGATCGACAACGCGCTGAACTTCATGCGGGCCTGCGGGACGGACCCCGAGGAGTTCAAGACCGTCGAGTTCTACGCCTCGCACGAGGCGCTGCTGATGGACTACGAGACCGCCCTGACCCGGGTGGACTCGCGCACCGGCAAGCTCTACGACGTCTCCGGCCACATGGTCTGGATCGGCGAGCGGACCCGGCAGATGGACCACGCGCACATCGAGTTCGCGTCGAAGATCCAGAACCCGATCGGCATCAAGCTCGGCCCCACCACCACGGCCGAGGACGCGCTCCAGTACATCGAGCGTCTCGACCCGGAGCGTGAGCCGGGCCGGCTGACCTTCATCGTCCGCATGGGCGCGGACAAGGTCCGCGACAAGCTCCCCGAGCTGGTCGAGAAGGTCACCGCCTCCGGCGCGACGGTCGCCTGGGTGACGGACCCGATGCACGGCAACACCTTCGAGGCCGCCTCCGGCCACAAGACCCGCCGCTTCGACGACGTGCTCGACGAGGTCAAGGGCTTCTTCGAGGTCCACAAGGAGCTCGGCACCCACCCCGGCGGCATCCACGTGGAGCTCACCGGCGACGACGTCACCGAGTGCGTGGGCGGCGGCGACGAGATCTTCGTCGACGACCTGCACCAGCGCTACGAGACGGCCTGCGACCCGCGGCTCAACCGCAGCCAGTCGCTGGACCTGGCGTTCCTGGTGGCGGAGATGTACCGCTCGCAGTGAGTGGCTGACGACAGCATGACGATGGGGCGCGGATCACAGGGATCCGCGCCCCATCGGTCTTCCCGGGTACGAAGCGGTGGGTTAGGTTAGGTTTGCCTCACCAAGTGGAACCTGGGATTCCGGATTCCGCTCCGCGAGGCCTCTTCGACGAGACGATCCCAGGACGGAGGTGGAGCGACGTGTTCGTGTGCAGCTGCTTCGGCGTGACCGAGGAGCAGGTCAAGCGCCACGCGGAGAACGGCGCGTGCACCCCCCGCCAGATCGCCTCCGCCTGCAAGGCCGGCACCGACTGCGGCGGCTGCGTCAAGCGCATCCAGGCCATCCTCGGCCGGGGCGCCTGCCCCCGCCGCGAGCTCATCGAGCAGGGCCGCCCCTCCGAGGCGCTGGCCGCGCCCGGTGAACTCCCCGCCGAGGGCCCCGGCGCTCCCGTCGAGCCGCTGCCCCGTCCCGTCGTCGTGCCCGTCATCCCGCGCGCCTACCCCGAGGCCGCCTGAGTCCGCGGAGGGCTCAGCCCGCCGAGGAGTCCGGCGTGACCTGCTCGATCACCGTCGCGATGTACAACGGCTCGCCCAGCTTCTCGATCAGCTCCAGCTGGGTGTCCAGGTAGTCGATGTGGTGCTCCTCGTCCGCGAGGATCGCCTCGAAGATGTTGGCCGAGGTGATGTCGTTCTTGGCCCGCATGACCTCGACGCCGCGCCGCAGCCGGTCGATCGCCTCGACCTCCACCTGCTTGTCCGCCTCGAACATCTCGGTGAGGGTCTGGCCGACGCGGACGTGGAAGAGCCGCTGGTAGTTGGGCAGCCCGTCCAGCATCAGGATGCGCTCGGTGAGCAGCTCCGCGTGCCGCATCTCGTCGAAGGACTCCGCGCGGGTGTACCGGGCCAGCTTCGTCCAGCCCTTGTGGTCCTGGAGCTTGGAGTGCAGGAAGTACTGGTTGATCGCCGTCAGCTCGGCGGTCAGCTGCTCGTTGAGGAACTCGATGACCTCGGGGTCGCCCTGCATGCGGCGGGTCCTTCCAGACGCGGATCGATGTGACGGGTGCTGCGTGACGCGTGCTGCTGCTGCGAGACTGCTGCGCCCGCATGATGGCAACCCGCCGCCCCCACGTCCAGTAAGTGCACACTTACCCGTCTTTGTTCCTTTTTGCCCCCCGGTCGGCCGAGGCGGTTCCTCCGGCCCGTGAGGGGTCTGTCAGGATGGGTGACATGGGTCAGCCGGAGGAACACGCGTCCGGGGAAGCGGCACAGCCGGGACTTCCCCAGCCGGAACTTCCCCCCGGGCAGCGACTGCAGCGCGGCTGGCCGGTGACGCACTACGGCCCGGTGCCCCGGTTCCGCCCGGAGCGGTGGGAGTTCCAGGTCTTCGGCGCCACCGCGGACGCGGCCAAGCACTCCTGGAACCACACCGAGTTCGGCGCCCTCCCGCGCAGCACCGTGGTGGCCGACCTGCACTGCGTCACCAAGTTCAGCATGATCGGCGCCGAGTGGAGCGGCGTGCCCGCCCGGGTCGTCCTGGAGGCCGCGCCGCCCGCGCCCGACGTCACCCATGTGATGGTGTGGGCCGAGTACGGCTTCAGCTCCAACATGCGGCTGTCGGACTTCGCCGACGAGCGGAGCATCTTCGCCACCCACAAGGACGGCGAGCTCCTCACCGCCGAGCACGGCTTCCCACTCCGCCTGATCGTGCCCCACCTGTACGCCTGGAAGGGCCCCAAATGGGTCCGCGCCGTCGAATACATGACGGCCGACCGGCGCGGGTTCTGGGAGGAACGGGGCTACCACAACGTCGGCGACCCCTGGAAGGAACAGCGGTACTCCTACCAGGAGGAACCCGGCGAGGGCCCGGACCTCTAGGCGGTCCTCAGTCCTGGAGCTGCTCCCGCAGCTTCTTCAGCCGCTCCACATCGGCCGCGTGGCCCTCCTTGCCGCCGGGCGTCTCGATCACCAGCGGCACGCCGTCGGTCGCCGGGTGCCGCATCAGCTCCCGGAACGGGTCCTCGCCGATGTGCCCCTCGCCGATGTTCGCGTGGCGGTCCTTGTGCGCGCCGACGACGTCCTTGGAGTCGTTGGCGTGGATCAGCTTCAGCCGGCCCGGGCCGACCGTCGCCACCAGCTCGTCCAGCGTCTCGCGCATACCGTCCGCACCGGTCAGGTCGTGCCCGGCGGCGAAGATGTGGCAGGTGTCCAGGCAGATCCCCAGCTTGGGGTGGGAGTCCAAGGCCTCGAAGTACGGCCCGAAGTCCTCCGCCTTCGAACACAGGGACGACCCCTGCCCGGCCGTCGACTCGATCAGCAGGAACGGGTCGTCGTCGTGCGTCAGCTCCTCCAGCAGCGGCAGCATCTGCTCCCGCACCTGCTTCAGGGCCACGGCCCGCTCGCGCCCCCCGGTGGCGCTCCCGGTGTGCACGACCACCCCGAGCGCCCCGATCTCCCGCCCCCGCCGCAGCGAGTGCCGCAGCGACGCCACCGACCGCTCCACCGTCGCCTCGGTGTGCGACCCGAAGTTGATCAGGTACGGGGCGTGGACGTACGCCGGTATCGACTCCTGCGCGCACGCGGCGCGGAACGCCTCGTCCTGCGCGGGGTTGCCGGTGGGGGTGGCCCAGCCGCGCGGGTTCGCCACGAAGACCTGCACGGTCTCCGCGCCGAGGTCGCGGGCGTAGGACAGGCCGACGGTGCTGAGGCCGCCGGCGACGGGGACATGGCCGCCGACGGGGTTGCGGAACGCGTGCTTCACCCGTCCAGGGTGCCACGGCGGCCGTCCTGCCCTCGCGGCCGCCCCACGAGGTGCCGTGTCCGTTTTTGAGCCCTGTAGCACCGAAAACGGGGCACAGCCGGCACCGAGAACGGTGCGGAGGCCGGGCAGGGCATCCTGTCAGGCCGGCCCGGGCCCGGACAGATACCGCACCAGCTCCCGGGCCGCCGCACGGCGGACCCGTCCGTCGGCATCCCCCGCAGCAGATGCCTCCGAAGATCGCCCACGCTGTGCCCCGTCTCCAGCCACCGCAGCGCCAGCCCCACCAACTTGGGGTGTGATCCAGGGGCCTTCGCCCCGCAAGACGGTCCGGGCCGAGTTGGCTCTCTTCTCCCTCACGGCCGGCACCAGTGAACAGGGCTCGGGGCAGGCGGATTTCACCCTGTCCGCCCCTGTGACGAGGCGGTAGCCTGCCTGGTGATTCGGGCGGCAGGGGCCGTCACCTGGGGTGGGACGAGGGGGATCGTGGAACAGCGCGACGTGCGGGGGCACTACGACGAGCTTGCTGCCGAGTACGACGAGCACTGGGTCTACGGTCCTGAGTACGTGCCCTGGATGTCGGCGCGGATCGCGGAGGCCCTGGAGCTCGGGCCCGAGGACCGGATCGCCGACATCGGCTGCGGCACCGGTCTGTTCGCCAAGGAGGTCGCACGGCAGGTCGAGCCGCGGCAGCCTGTGCTCTGCGTCGATCCGTCGGAGGCGATGCTGCGTGGGCTGGGCACGCCGCCCTCGCCCGAGCTGGTCCCTCTCGCCGCGTCTGCCGAGGAAGTGGCCGAGGGTCGGGTCGAGGTGCCGTACGAGCGACTCGACGCCGTGTGGTTGAAGGAGTCGGTGCATCACCTGGCCGATCCAGGCCGCACACTGCGAGGGCTGGCCGAGCGGCTGGCGCCGGGCGGACGGCTGCTGGTGGTGATGCTGCCGGCGACCATCAAGTACCCGTTGTTCCGGGCGGCCCTCGACCGGTTCGAGGAGCTGCAGCCGGACCCGCTCGGCATCGTGGAGCACCTGCGTGCGGCAGGTCTCGAGGCAGAGCTCGGCTTCGTCGAGCACGAGCTGCGGATCGACCGCGAGCGGTATCTCGGCATGGTGCGGGCCCGGTACATGTCGCTCCTCTCCACCTTCAGCGACGCCGAGATCGAGAAGGGCGTCGAGGAGATCAAGGCGGCCCATCCCGAGCCGGTGCTGGCGTTCCCGGACACGTTCGCGTTCGTGGTCGGGCGACGGCCAGGTGCGGAGACGGCCGCAGGTGACGCCGACCGGAGGGAGGAGGAGGCGTGAGTACTGTCGTCGACGAGCGGCTGCGGCGGCTCCGGGCCGAACTGGACGACCACTCCCGGATTGCCGAGCGGCTGGGGCTCGACCTGGAGCGGCCCTTACGGTCGCTGCGCGACGGGTATCCGGAGAATGCGGTCGCCCTGGTCGGGAAGCTGACCGAGAAGCTGCTCAAGGAGTTGTGGCGGCACCACGACATCGCAGGCGATCCGTCGTCGAAGGCGCTCAACGACCTGGTCAAGGGCTGCCGTCCGCACATTCGTAGCGGCAACGTGCTCAACGCCCTGGACGACATCCGCCGGCTGCGCAACCGGTCGACGCACGACGGGTATGACATCAGCGAGGAGGACGGCCTGCTTGCGGTCCGCCGGCTGGTGGACGTGCTGGTGTGGTTCACCAGCACGGGAAGCGCGGCACTCCTGGGCGGAGAGCCACAGATGGCGCCGGAGGTCGCGCGCCGGAGCGAGTTCCTTGCCGGGCTGTACGTGACGCTCGGATACCGGCAGGCCAAGAGGTTCGTGCTGAGCGCGGACACCGTGTACCAGCTGTTCTGCCGGGAGGCGGGAATGCGGCTGGAGTACGTGGAACTGCTGGTCTCCCAGGACGCGGACGACCTTCGTGCCGTCCTCTCCTCCGGGGACGGGGAGCTGCTGCGGACGCGGCTGCCGAAGCTCACCCGGTTCGTGGTGCTGGACGTGGATGAGCCCGATCGAGGTGACGCTGACGGTGGCGTCAGCGGGGGTCCGGGAGGGCGGGCGTTGCAGCAGTTGCTCGGCACCGACGTGCGGATCGTGCCTTACGGGGGCTTCGTCGACACGATCGTGCAGATCGACGCCCATCTGGCTCCGCTGGCCGCCACCCTTGCCCCGGCGGAATCCCGAAGTCGGGTCTCCGCGGCGATGCTGCGGACCCACCCGCTCACCGGGGAATCCGGCGTGGAGCGGACCGGTGACGCTGCGGAGCTGCTGGTTCGGCTGGCCCAGGGCAGCGCCAACGTGCTGGTCACCGGTCGTCCGGGAAGCGGCAAGAGCACGCTGCTGCGCTCGCTGGTGCTGGATTCTGGCCTGCGCCGGTTCCGGTTCTACTTCGACCTCGGGTTGAAGCCGAAGGACGAGCCGTTCTCCGAGTACGCGGCCAGACTGCTGGCGCCCGCGATGGGCTCGGAGCGTTCGCGCGCGTACGACCTCTTCCTCTTCCTGATCCGGTCCGGCATGGCGTTGTGCGTGCTGGACGCCGTGGACGAAGGGGTTGAGGAGGCCAGTCCCGCCGGGTTCCTGCGGCTGTTCAGCGACCTCGCCGCCGTGCTGTCCGCCGAGTCGGCCGTGGTGATGAGCTCGCGCGTGGCCTTCCTCGCCGACTCGCCGCAGGTGCGGCAGCTCCTGGACAGCGGCGCCGGCCGTTCCGAGCAGCTGGTCGAGCAGATGTACGCGAACGGGGTCGACCCCGCGCGCGTCCCGCACTTCCATGTCGTGCGGCTCACCGAACCCGACACCACGCCGCTGGAGCGGGGGCTGACGTCCGCTCTCGATCTGGAGCCGGGTACGTCGCTGGCGGGCGTGCTGGGGACGCACCTCACGCGAACCCTGGAGGAGGCGGGACAGTCGCAGCTGGAGGGCCGGCTGCCGGAGGCGTTCGGGCGGGCGTTCCTGGAGGACCGGACCGTGTTCTCCCTGCTCGACCTGCATCGGTGGCTGGGGCCCGGCGCGTTCGGGGACGGGCGGCTGGACCTCGAGGCGTGCGTGCTCGCGCCTCTGCTGCGCCCTGCGGGGCCGGAGCGGGTCGCGTTCGCGCACACGGCGTACCAGGAACTGCTGGCGGCGCGGTATCTCGCCGATCCGGCTCACCGGGAGGGTGCAGCGGACATCGCCGACGGGGTCTTCCTCACGGAGCAGGTACGGGCATTCCTGGCGGAGGTTTCCGCGGGTGCGGCTACGGATACGGACGATTGCGTGCTGCCCGCCGGGGCGTATCTGGTCGGTCCGGCCGAGCGGCTGATGATCCGGCGGGTGGAGCGTCCGGTGAGGTTCGACCGGTACGCGGTGACGGTGACGCGGTATCGCAGGTTCCTGGAGGCCCTGGAGGAGGACGGTACGTCGCGCTGGGACCATCCCGATCAGCCGGCCGGCTTCTCCCACCGGCCGTGGACGGAGCGGATGCGTCACCCGGACTACTACGAGAACCCGCGCTTCGACGACTACCCCGCCACCTGCGTCAGCTGGTGGAGCGCGTACGCCTTCGCCGCGTTCGAGGGGAAGCGGCTGCCGAGCTCACTGGAGTGGGAGGCTGCGGCCCGCGGTGGTGACGGGCGGCTGTTCCCATGGGGCGACGAGGCCGACGGCATTCGGATCAACTGCGCCGACACCTGGGTGGGCAAGCCGGTGGTGACGTACCAGGCCTGGTACCGGGACTTCGCGGACGACGCCGTGCGCCGGGCCGCGGTGACACCGGTCGACGAGCGGCCAGGGAACCGGTCGCCGTTCGGGGTGACGGACATGGTGGGCAACTGCTGGGAATGGACCTCCACCAGCCTTTCCGACCCGGGAGAGGCGGTCATCTGCGGCGGCAGCTACGACAATCCTCTGCGTGCCGTGCAGACCAGCAGCAAGGGGATCTATCGCAAGCGCGGGGCGAGCAACGCGGTCGGCTTCCGGTGCGTGGAGGACCTGGCCATCGACGAGGCGGAGGCGATCCGGAAGTGAGTGACGTCGACGACCTCCGCGGCAGCCCGGCGCGGTACGGGACCATCGTCGACCGGCGGCCCAGTGGCGGAGGACCGACCGGATCGATGGGGGCGTACATCGTCCTCGACGACGAGGAGGAGCGGTACTACAGCTTCGACTACCGGCAGATCGTGACGGAGGGGTTCCGGACGATCCGCACGGGCGAACGGGTGCGCTTCCACGTCGACGGACGAAGCCCCGACCGGGCCGAATTCGTCATCCGGCTGGACCAGCCGGACCCGGCCGAGTACTACGGGTGAGCATGAGCACTCCGAACGGGCCGCCGCTCCCGCTGCACGACGCGCCGCCCGGTGCCCGCCAAGAGCTGGCCGTGGTCCTTCCGGTGCGGTTGCCGGGTGTGCCGGACTGGGCGGAGGGACCGTTCCCGTTCGAGCTGGGCAGCCGGCGGACGGACACGGCCACCAGGTCGACGTACTTCACGCCCGCCTCGGCACGGGCCCTGTACGGGGTCCCCGGCCGGCCCCGGCGCTGGCATCAGCCGCTGGACGTCAAGCAGGACGGGATGCGGCTACTGGGCGTCGAGTTGCTGTGCGCGTCGACGACGGTCGGGGCGGAACAGGGTCTGGCGATCCTGCACTTCACCGTGGAGGACCCGCTGCTGCCGGTGCTGCGGGCGTTGTCAGGGAGGCCCGGGGACCGCACCGATCCGTTGAGCGGGCGCTTCGACCCGGCGAGGCTGTTGGAGGGCGTGGCCGAACTCCCGGGAGACAGATCCCCGTTCGCGATCACACGTCCGTATCCGATCGCGTTCATGTCGCCGACCGCGGCGCACCGCTCTGCCCTGCGGGCCGGCCCCGACGACCGGGTGCCCGCATCGGCGGACCAGTGGCTGTGGCAGCTGGCGTCCCGTTCCACGGCCGAGGACTTCCCCGTACCGCCGGAGTGCACCGACGACCTGCTCAAGGACGTGGTGCGGATCTCGGCCGACTGGAGCGCGCTGGTGCTGCGGCAGGGAGCCGCGTTCCTGGGCCACCGGGCCGACACGGGGGAGGGCGACTTCTACGGGTTCGCGGCGCTGCACTTCCGTACGGTCTACCTCGACGCCCTGCTGCTGGGGATGCTGCAGCGGGACCACATCGACGTGCTGACGGACCAGCTCTCCGAGGTCTTCGACGCGACCGGGCTCGCCGGCCGGGTCGCGGCGCTGGAGCGGAACATCGCCGTGTTCCGCAGCACGTACTGGCGGCAGCACCTCACCGCACACGGCCCGGCGAACGACCTCCTGCTGGCCTTCCAGCGGCAGCACCGGCTTCCGGAGCGGTTCGCCGAGATCCTCGCCGAGGCCGCCGACTACAGCCGGCTCGTCCAGACCCGCGAGAGCCAGCAGATCAGCGGCGCCCTCGGCGTCCTCACCATCCTGGGCCTGCCGCTCGGCACGGCCCTGGGCGTCCTCCAGGTGCTCGACGACAAGTCGATGGCGCACCTGTTCATCGCGCTCGGCGCGTCCGTCGCGGCCACGGCGGGGGCGCTCACCACGCGGTACGGGCGGCTCGTGCTGGCGGCGCTGCGGGGAGGCGACAACTAAGTTCCCACCCGGGTGACGCCCCTTATCGGGTGCATGTCATTCGTGGTCGACTCGGAAGCATCTGCAGCCGAAGGGCACGGGGGCTCCCTCGTGCTGGTTGCCGCAATTCAGACGTCCCCGACAAGGAGAAGGCGGCCACGTGACGGTCCGACGAAGATCACGGAGAGGCGCCGTCCTGCTGGCGGCGGTCGCCGGGGTGGTCGCACTGCTTGCCGGCTGTCAGGCGTCGGCGGAACCGGGCAAGAAGCCCGCCTCCCTCACCGAGGTGACCGACTTCGGGAAGAACCCGGGCGGTCTGCGCATGTACGAGTACGTGCCGAACAGCGCCGGGGCGCGTCCGCCGGTGCTGGTGGCGATCCACCAGTGCACGGGCTCGGCGTCCGGCTTCCACGCGGGCACGGCGTTCGCCCAGCTGGCCGACCGGTACGGGTTCATCGTCGTCTACCCGGACGCCAACTCCGAGGGCCAGTGTTTCGACTCGGCTTCTTCGCAGGCGCTCAAGCGCGACGGCGACAGCGACCCGACGAGCATCGTCTCGATGGTGGAATACGCCGAGGAACACCACGGGGCCGATGCCGGGCGGGTGTACGTCACCGGTGCCTCGTCCGGGGCGAACATGACCAACGTGCTCCTGGCCGACCACCCCGATCTCTTCAAGGCCGGGTCGGTCTTCATGGGCGTGCCGTTCGGCTGCTTCCCCGTCGACGACTACGGGTCGGACGGTTGGGAGGAGTGCTCCAGCGGTCGGCACACCGAGACCCCGCGGAAGTGGGGTGATCTGGTGCGCGACGCGTACCCGGGCTACAGGGGGGCCCGACCGCGGGTGCAGCTGTGGCACGGCACCGAGGACGACATCCTGAACCACAAGAACCTCGGTGAAGAGATCAAACAATGGACCGACGTCCTGGGGGTGAGCCAGGAGCCGGTGCTCACCGACAAGCCGAAGCCGGGGTGGACCCGCACCCGTTACGACGACGACGGCGAGCAGCCGCCCCTCGAGGTGATCAGCGTCGAGGGCGGGCGGCACGACTTCCCGAACTCCGGCATGGAGGCCATGGCCATTGCCTTCCTCGGTCTTGATCGGAGCGACGACCAGGGATGACGCGGGCCTCGCGTCCTCGCGCCCTCGCGTCGGGGCCGAGCCGTTCCGGGGCCACGTCCTTGGGCGCCCACGTGCCCCCTCGCGGCGGCAGCGCTCGCCGTCGACGGCCTCGTCGACGCTGCGGATGAAGCCGGACTCGGGGCGCAAGCGTCTTCGTCGCCCCCAGTCGACCGGCACAGGGCCGGGAGCGCCTCAGAGGTCGTCGGGGAGGACGCGGAAATGGGTGTACCGGCCGTCCAGCGGCCGGACCGTACGGAAATCGCGGATGTCGCGGGTGACGACGGCATCCGTGCCGTACCCGGCGGCCAGGGCGACGTCGACGGCGTCCACGAGGTCGAGGTCCAGTGCCGAGCACCGGGCACGGACCGCCGGCGCGGCGTCGAGCATGTCGGCGGTGGGCGGGACGAGGACGAGGCGTAGTCGACGGGTCCGGGCGATCAGTGAGCGGAGAATGCCGTCCGCCGCTCGTCGGCCCGCACGGCTGGTGGCCACCTGAGCACCTCGGCGAGGGCCAAGGGCGTGGCGACGAGCAGAGCGCATTCGTCGACGGCCTTCCTGGTCGCCAGGCGGGCCGGATCGGAGCGGTTGAAGAGCGTCAGCAGGCCGGAGGTGTCGGCGACGGCGATCACGAGGGCTCCTTCGTGTTGCGCCGTTCCCTTGACTCGTGCGCGCGTTCGATCTCCTGGCGCTCGGTCTCGGCGGCTGCCAGTTCCTGTTCGGTGACGGGGCCGTACTCCGTCTCCAGCCAGTCAACGAGCTCGCCGAGCCGGTCCTGCCCCCGGTGTCGCTCCGTGGCACGGCTCGCGCCGCCGGTACCGGCCTCGGTCGGCTCCTCCGGCGGCGTGACGGTCGCCATGCCGCCCACTAGCGGATCTTGACGGTGACCGTGGAGCCCTTGGGGGCCTTGTCGCCGGCCTCGGGGGACTGGGACTTCACCGTGTCGCCGAAGATGCCGAACAGGCCGCGGTCCTCGTCGACCTCGAAGCCCGCCTCCTCCAGCTCGGCCGTGGCCTCGTCGGCGGACAGGCCGGTGACGTCGGGGACCTCGATCATCTCGGGGCCCTTGGAGAGAGTGAGGGTCACCGTGTCGCCCTCGCCGGCGCGGCCGCCGGGCTCGGGGGACTGGCGGGCGACCTGGCCGCGCTCGTGCGGGGAGTGGATCTCCTCGGGGTCGATCCGGACCTTCAGCCCGGCCGCCTCCAGTTCCGTGCGGGCGTCGTCCAGCTCCGACCCCGTGACGTCGGGGACGTCCACCGGGGCGCCCTTGCTGACGACCAGCGCCACCGCCGTGCCGGCGCGGCGTTCCGTGCCGGCCTCCGGTTCGGTGGAGACGACCGAGCCCTTCGGGATGCTCTCGCTGAACGCGCGGGTCACCATGCCCGGCTTGAGGCCCTGGTCCTTCAGTGCCTCGCGGGCCTGGTCCAGGGGGCGGCCCTCCACGGAGGGGACCTTCACCACCTCGGGTCCTGAGGAGACGACGAGGGACACCGCGCCGCCGCCGCGGACCCGCTCGCCGACGCCGGGGTCGGTGGAGATCACGGTGCCGCGCTCGACGGTGTCGCTGAACCGGCGGGAGACGTCGCCGACCTCGAGGCCGGACTCGGACAGCCGGTCACGGGCCTGCGCCTCGGTCTTGGCGAGGAGCGGGGGGACCTCGGTGAACTGACCCGAGTTGATGTACCAGACACCGCCGCCCACGCCGATGAGCAGGAGCACTCCGAGGAGCAGCGCCAGCGGGCCCCGGCGGCCCAGGCCGCGACCGCGCGCGCCGGAGGGCGGCAGGCCCCCGGAGCCGAGCCGGGTGGTGCGCTCGACGACGGCGGTGGCCTCGTTGTCCTCGTTCACCGGGAGCGGGCGCTGCATCACCGGGCGGGACAGCACCGAGGTGCGGTCCGCGGAACGGTCGTGCTCCTCGGCGCGGGCGGCCGGCGGCACGGCGTCCAGCTGCGCCGCGGACAGCGTCGCGCGGGCCGCCAGCACCTGGGCCAGCAGCTCCGCCGCCGTGGACGGACGGTCCGCGGCGGCCCGCGCGGCGGCCGTCACGACCAGCTCGTCCAGCGGGCCGGCCAGTCCCGGCACGAGGGCCGACGGCGGCGGCACGTCCTCGTTGAGGTGGCGGAAGAGCACCTGCGCGGGGGAGTCCCCGCGGTGCGGCTTCGCCCCGGTCAGCATCTCGTGGAGCACGATGCCGCAGGCGTAGACGTCGACCCGGGGGTCCACGGTGCCCTGCTCGATCTGCTCGGGAGCCAGGTAGGAGACGGTGCCCATCACCGAACCGGTGGTGTCGGTGACCGTGTCCACCGCCCTGACCAGGCCGAAGTCGGCGACCTTCACCCGGCCGTCGTCCCCTATGAGGACGTTCTCGGGCTTCATGTCGCGGTGGACGAAGCCGGCCCGGTGGGCGGCGCCGAGGGCGGCCAGCACCGGCTCCAGGATGTCCAGCGCGGCTCGCGGCTGCAGCGCGCCCCGCTCCCGCAGCACGTCGCGCAGGGTGCAGCCGGCGACGTACTCCATCGCCAGGTACACGTAACCCCCGTCGGTCCCCTGGTCGAAGACCTGCACCACGTTGGGGTGCGCGAGACGGGCCACCGACTTCGCCTCACGGATGAACCGGTCGACGAAAGCGGCGTCGTGCGCCAGCGCCGGGTGCATCACCTTGAGGGCGAGCACGCGGTCGAGGCGGGTGTCCAGCGCACGGTAGACGGTCGCCATGCCGCCGACCGCGATCCGCGCGTCGACCCGGTAGCGGCCGTCGAGCACGCGGCCGAGGAGCGGGTCCTGAAGGGTCGTGTCCACGCAGGGAGTCTACGAGGGGCGCGAGGGGGCCGGAGCCGTCCGGTGGAAGCGGAACCCCGGCCGCGCGCCCCCTCAGAAGGCCGGGCGCTCCGGATCGAGCTCGGCCAGGCCCTCCGCCGGGGACGAGGCCCTGGCGAAACGTCGCTGCGGAATCCGTCCGGCCAGGCGGGCCAGCCGCCCCGCCTCCACCCCGAGCCGCATCGCCCGCGCCATCCGCTCCGGGTCCCGCGCCCTGGTCACCGCCGAGGCGAGCATCACACCGGCGCAGCCCAGCTCCATGGCGAAGGTCACGTCGGAGGCGGTGCCCGCGCCGGCGTCGAGGATCACCGGGACACCGGCCGCCTCCACCATCAGCTCGAAGTTGTGCGGGTTGCGGATGCCGAGGCCGGAGCCGATCGGCGAGCCCAGCGGCATCACCGCCGCGCAGCCGACGTCCTCGAGCCGCCGGGCCAGCACCGGGTCGTCACTGGTGTAGGGCAGCACCGTGAAGCCGTCGTCGACCAGGGTCTCGGCGGCCTCCAGCAGCTCGACCGGGTCCGGCAGCAGGGTGCGCTCGTCGGCGATCACCTCCAGCTTCACCAGCGAGGTGCCCAGCGCCTCCCGGGCCAGCCGGGCGGTCAGCACCGCCTCGCCCGCGGTGAAGCAGCCGGCCGTGTTGGGCAGCACGCTGATGCCGAGGCGCTGGAGGACGGAGAGCACAGAGCCGTGGCTCGCGGGGTTCACCCGGCGCATCGCCACGGTGGTCAGCTCGGTGCCGGAGGCCACCAGGGCCCGCTCCAGCGCGTCGAGACCGCTCGCGCCGCCGGTGCCCATGATCAGCCGGGAGGTGAGCTTCAGATCGCCCAGGACGAGTGGGGCGTCCTGACCTTCTGTCTGCGCGTGCACGTCAGCCTCCCTGCACGGCGGTGAGGACCTCGACCCGGTCGCCGTCGGCGAGCGGGGTGCCGGCCCACCGGTCGCGCGGCACCACCGTCTCGTTGACGGCCGCGGCCACACCGGACCTGGAGGGGGTCAGCAGGGCGACGACGGCGTCCAGCGCGGTTCCGGCGTCCAGCTGCCGGGGGCTGCCGTTGACCCGGACGGTGATCGGCGCGCTCATGCCGCGACCTCCCGGCCGTCGTCGGCCACGGCCGGCTGCCAGGCACCCGGTCGGCCCCCGGCGGCGGCGAAACGATCCGCCGCGAAGGCGCGGCCCCGCTCCGGCAGCTCCCCGGTGGCGAGCGTCTCGGCCATGAGGTCCCCGGTGACCGGGGTGAGCAGCACCCCGTTGCGGTAGTGGCCGGTGGCCAGCAGCAGGCCCTCCAGCGCGGTGGGGCCCAGCAGCGGCGCGTTGTCGGGGGAGCCCGGCCGCAGTCCCGCCAGGGTCTCGGTCATCGGCAACTCGGTGATGCCGGGCAGCAGTTCACGGGCGTCGCGCAGCAGCGTGTACACGCCGCCCGCGGTGACCGTCGTGTCGAAGCCCAGCTCCTCGCTGGTCGCCCCCACCACCAGCTCGCCGTTCTCCCGCGGCACCAGGTACACCGCGCTGCCGCGCACCACCGCCCGCACCGTCCGCGACAGGAACGGCGCGTACACCGGCGGGACCGCCAGCCGCAGCACCTGCCCCTTCACCGGCCGCACCGGCGGCCGGACCTCCTCGGGCACCCCGTCCAGCGCACCGCTGTGGCTCCCGGCGGCCAGCACCACGCGCCCCGCGGACAGGGCGGTGCCGTCCTGAAGGACCACGCCCTCGGCCCGCCCGGCCGCGGCCCGCAGCCGGACCGCCCGCTGCCGGTGGAAGACCACCCCGGCCCGCTCGCAGGCCACCCGCAGCGCGGAGGCCAGCAGCCGCGGGTCGGCCTGGTGGTCGCCGTCCACCCGCAGCCCGCCCCGCACACCGGGCGCGAGCATCGGCTCCAGCCGGCGGCACTCCCGCCCGGACAGCCACTCGGAGGACAGCCCGTGCAGCCGGTGCAGGTCGTGCAGCTCCCGCAGCTCCGCCCGGTCGTCGGAGTCCAGGGCGACCGCCAGGGTGCCCGAGGGCCGGTACCCCACGTCCGTCCCGGACGCCTCGGCGAGCTCCTCGGCGAACGCGGGCCAGCGGCGGGCCGATTCGAGGTTGAGGGCGAGCAACTCCTGCTCGCCGTGATGGTGTTCGGTGACCGCGGCCAGCATTCCGGCGGCCACCCTGGCCGCCCCACCGCCCGGCTCCGGATCCACCACCGCGACGGCGCCGCCGCGGCCCGCGGCCCGCCAGGCGGTCACCAGGCCGATGATGCCGCCGCCCACCACCAGTACGTCGGACGTCATGGCGTCCAGCTCCTCCCTTCGCCGGAATGACCCGGATCAGGTTCGTACGGTCGGAGGCCGCCAGCCTCCCTCTCAGCCCGGTGCGTCCGGGCTCCCGCGGGTGTCTTACCGTCGCCACACTAACCCCTGCCCCCGAGACGCTGAAAGAGAGTCACCCGTGCCCCGCTCCCTCGACGGCCTGCTGATGGCCCCCGTGCAGGACCAGGACCCCGGCCAGGTCGGTTCCGCCACCCGTTTCCGCTACCACGAGAGCGAGGGCCAGGTGTGGGCCACCTATCAGGGTGGCGACATCGCCCGCGGGTACCTGGTCGGAACCCGCGAGGAGGACCGCGTCGACTTCCGGTACGTCCAGCTGACCGTGGACGGCGCCACCGCTTCCGGGCACTGCCTCTCGCGGATCGTCGAGCTGCCCGACGGGCGCGTCCGGCTGGAGGAGACCTGGCAGTGGGAGTCCCGGCCGGGCAGCGGCACCAGTGTCGTGGAGGAGATCCGTCCGGAGTCCGGGCGGCCGATGTCTATGGTGAGGGAGTGAACGAGGGCGTGAACGATCAGAGGCGGAAACGGGCCGGACGACGGGTGGTCGTCGCCGGCGCCGGAATGGCCGGGGTCCGGACGGCGGAGGCGCTGCGCGAACAGGGCTTCACCGGCCCCGTGACGCTGATCGGCGCGGAACCGCACCCGCCGTACGACCGCCCCCCGCTCTCCAAGGGCGTGCTGCTCGGCGGGGCCGAGGGCGACGGCGCGGCCGCCTTCGACGTCGACTTCGCCGGCCTCGACATCGACCTGCGGCTGGGTTGCGAGGTCACCGGGGTACGCGTCGCCGACAAGGAGGTCGACACCGACCAGGGGCCCGTGGGCTACGACGTGCTGGTCGCCGCCACCGGCGCCCACCCGGTCCGGCTGCCCGGCACCGCCGGCGCCGAGGGCGTGCACGTCCTGCACAACCTCGACGACGCCCTGCGGCTGCGCCCGGTGCTGGACCGCCACGACTCCGTGGTCGTGGTCGGCGCCGGATGGATCGGCGCCGAGTTCACCACCGCCGCCCGGGCGGCCGGCTGCGAGGTGACCGTGGTCGAGGCCACCGGACGCCCGCTCTCCGGCGCGCTGCCCGCGGAGGTCGCCCGGCCGATGGGCGAGTGGTACACCGAGAGCGGCGCCACCCTGCACACCGGCGCCCGGGTCGAGCGGGTGGAGCCCGGCGCGGTGCTCCTCGCCGACGGCCGGCGTCTCGCGGCGGACGCGGTGGTCGTCGGCATCGGAGCACGGCCCGCCACCGCCTGGCTCTCGGGCGCGGTGGAGCTGGGGCCGCAGGGCGAGGTGCTCGCCGACGCGCGGCTGCGGGCCTCCGCGCCGGACGTCTACGCGGTCGGCGACTGCGCCTCCTTCCCCTCCGCCCGCTACGGCGAGCGGCTGCTGATCCACCACTGGGACAACGCCCTGCAGGGCGCCCGCACGGTCGCCGAGGGCATCCTCGACGAGACGCCCGCCGCTCCCTACGACCCGGTGCCGTACTTCTGGTCCGAGCAGTTCGGGCGGTTCGTGCAGTACGCCGGTCATCACGCGGCGGCGGACACGACGCTGTGGCGCGGCGCGCCCGAGGACCCGGCCTGGAGCGTGTGCTGGCTGCGCGAGGGGCGGCTGGTCGCGCTGCTGGCCGTCGGCCGGCCCCGTGACCTCACCCAGGGCCGCAAACTGATCGAGTCCGGCGCCACGGTCGACCCGGACCTGGTCCGCGACCCGGCCCGGCCGCTGAAGGCCGCCGCCCGCAGGTGAGGGGACGCGCGGGTGCCCCGGACGGACCACGCGGGAGGGGGCCCGACTTCCCCCTCCCGGTCCCGGATGGCACGCTTGGTCCTGTGACCGAGATTGACGCGAAGATCGAAGCTCTCGTTCCCGAGTGGCTCACCCTCCCCGACATCGCCGAGAAGCTGGACGTCGAGGTGACGCGGGTGCGGCAGCTGGTGAAGGAAGGCCAGCTGATCGCCGTACGCCGTGGTGAGAACCGCGCGCTGTACGTCCCCGCCGCCTTCATCGACGGGGACAAGGTGGTCAAGGGCCTCACCGGCCTGCTGACGCTGCTGCGGGACGACGGCTTCACCGACGAGGAGATGCTGGAGTGGCTCTTCACCCCTGACGAGTCCCTGCCGGGCACTCCCGCCCAGGCCCTCAGCGAGAACCGTGGCACGGAGGTGAAGCGCCGCGCCCAGGCGCTCGCCGTCTGACACCTACGCACCACCGACGGCCGCCCCCACCCGGGGGCGGCCGTTCCAGTGCCGCCCCCGTCCGGGGCGGCCGCTCCGCGCCCCGTCCGCCGCTCCACGGAACCGGGCGCCACCACCACCACGATCCGGGGGGACAGCACCGTGCCCGAGACCGCCACCGACCCCAGCGCCACCGCCTCGGAGGACCGCGCCACCGCCACCTCGGCGGACCGCGCCACCGCCAGTGCCGCCGCCACCGACGCCCGGGCCCGGCTGGCCGCCGCCCGCCTCTACCTGTGCACCGACGCCCGCCGCGACCGCGGCGACCTCGCCGAGTTCCTCGACGCCGTGCTGCCCGCGGGGGTGGACATCGTCCAGCTGCGCGACAAGGGCCTGGAGGCCGCCGAGGAGCTCGAGCACCTGCGCACCGTGGCCGAGGCATGCGCCCGTCACGGCAAGCTGCTCGCCGTCAACGACCGCGCCGACGTCGCCCACGCCGCCGGGGCCGACGTGCTCCACCTGGGCCAGGGCGACCTCCCGGTGCCGGCCGCCCGCGCGATCCTCGGCCCGGACGTCCTGATCGGCCGCTCCACGCACTCGGTGGCCGAGGCGGAGGCAGCCGCCACCCAGGAGGGCGTCGACTACTTCTGCGTCGGCCCCTGCTGGCCCACCCCCACCAAGCCGGGGCGCCCGGCCGCCGGGCTCGACGCGGTCCGCAAGGTCGCCGCGCTGGGCGTGGAGCGCCCCTGGTTCGCGATCGGCGGCATCGACCTCACCACCCTCGACGAGGTGCTGGACGCCGGCGCCCGGCGCGCGGTCGTGGTCCGGGCGATCACCGCGGCGCCCGACCCCGCCGCCGCCACCGCGGAGCTCGCCGCCCGCCTGCGCGACCGCTGACCTGCGCCACCGGGGCGGCACGGCTGTCCGGGGAGCGGACAGTCTTTGGGACAGGGGCCGCGGCCTGGCTAACCTGCGAAGTATGGCCCTAGGAACCGCGTCAACCCGGACGGACCGCGCGCGCACCGTGCGTGACATGCTCGCCTCCGGGCAGCAGACCGTCTCGTTCGAGTTCTCCGCGCCCCGGACGGAGAAGGGCGAGCGGAACCTGTGGAGCGCGCTCCGCCGGGTCGAGGCCGTCGCGCCCGACTTCGTGTCGGTGACCTACGGCGCCGGCGGGTCCACCCGCGCGGGCACGGTCAAGGAGACCGAGCAGATCGTCTCCGACACCACGCTCACCCCGGTCGCGCACCTGACCGCGGTCGACCACTCGGTCTCCGAACTGCGCAACATCATCGGCCAGTTCGCCGACGCGGGGATCCGCAACATGCTGGCGCTGCGCGGCGACCCGCCCGGCGACCCGATGGGCGAGTGGGTCGCGCACCCCAAGGGCCTGCACTACGCCGCCGAACTCGTCGAACTCATCAAGGAGTCGGGAGATTTCTGTGTAGGTGTCGCGGCCTTCCCCGAGCTGCATCCGCGCTCCCCGGACTGGGAGGCGGAGGTGCGGCACTTCACCGACAAGTGCCGTGCGGGGGCGGACTACGCCATCACCCAGATGTTCTTCCAACCCGAGTCGTACCTGCGGTTCCGCGACAAGGCGGCCGCGGCCGGCTGCGAGACGCCCATCATCCCCGAGGTGCTTCCGGTCACCAGTATCCGTATGCTGGAGAGGTTGCCGACTCTGAGCAACGCCGTGATTCCCGCCCGGCTGAAAGAGCGGATCCTCACAGCCAAAGACGATCCGGCCGCTGTACGCTCCCTGGGAATCGAGTTCGCCACGGAGTTCTGCGCGCGGCTGCTGTCCGAGGGTGTGCCCGGACTGCACTTCATCACGCTCAACAACTCCACGGCCACACTGGAGATCTACGAGAACCTGGGCCTGCACCACCCGGTGCGGGGCTGGACCGGGAGCGTCTGAGTCCGTCAGACTGCCCCGTTCCTAGGGAGAGGGGCGTTACATGGGCTGGACGGTCCTCTACATCGCGTTCGGCATCGTCGCACTGTGGCTGCTGGGCGAGGTGTTGCTGCAGTACAAGGCCAAACTGCGGTGGCGCGTGCTGGCGTTCGCCGGCTTCCTCGGCGTCGTGATCGGTGTGCTGGCCGCTTCGGTCACGATGATCGGCCTGGGCGCGCTCGCCTTCGCGGTGGGGCAGACCTTCGTCACGCTGTCGTTCCGCAGCGGCTTCTCGCAGGGCTGGGCGCTGCCCGCCGCCCGCCGTCGGGCCGGCCGGGACGACGAGGAGTGGGAGGAGTTCGAGGGCGACGACCGCGACGAGCACGGTGACCGTGACGCACACGGTGACCGTGGCGGACTCCGCGGCCGTCAGGACGACGAGCAGCCGGCCGCGCCCTCCGTGGACGACTACCAGGCCGCCGCCGGCGCCACCGCGTACCCGTCGCAGACGGCGCAGGAGGACACCGGCTCCTACGGCGTCTACGACAACTCCGGTTACGACACCGGCGCGTACCCCGCCGCCGCGTCCGCCGGAGCCGACGGGCAGGGGTACGGCGCCTACGACACCTACGCCGGTACCGGATACGACCAGCAGCAGTACCAGGCCTACGCGGACCCCTACGCCACGCAGGGCGGCCAGTACGGATACGACACCACGTACGGCGGCCAGCAGCAGGGCTACGAGCAGCAGGGCGGGTACGACGCGGCGTCTTACAGCGGCTACACCGACACCACGCCGCCCGGCGGAGTCTGGGTCCCGCAGCAGCGGGGCGCCGAGGACCCGTACGGGACCGAGCAGTCGCAGCAGTCGCAGCAGCAGCCGTACCCGTACGGGTACGACGAGCAGTACCGGTACTGAGCAGGCCGCGCACGACGGAGGGCCGGTCCCCGTGGGGGCCGGCCCTCCGTCGTCGTGGGGCACGGGCGTCGCGTCGTGGCGCCGGGCCGCGGGACGACCACCCACCGAGGGGGCGAGCTCGGTGGCGCGGTGGGTGTGCGCGGGTCAGACGGAGCCGCGGAAGGCGGGGCCCTCGACGACCAGGCCGGAGACCAGCGCCCCGGACATGCCGGCGTGCGGCAGCCCGCCGCCGGGGTGGGCCCAGCCGCCCGCCCGGTACAGATTCGGCAGTCCGGTGGCGTTGCCGGGACGCAGCAGCGCGGCCCCGCCGCCGGCCAGGGCGGGGGCGGGAACGCCTTCCGTTCCCGTCTCCCGCCGGACGTCCGCCGGGGTGCGGACCTCGTGCCACAGCAGCCGCTCGCGCAGCCCCGGCAGGACGCTCTCCGCGGCCGTCAGCATCAGCTCCGCCCGCCGCTCCGCCTCCCGCGCGTCCGTGCCCGCCGGCACCGTCGCGGTCAGCACCACGGACTCGTGGGCGTCGTCGGGCCGCAGCGCCGGGTCGTCGGGGCGCAGCACGGTGACCGTCGGGACCACGGAGGCCCGGTCACCGGCCGGGGGAGCGCCGGTGAGGGTCTCCAGCTCGGCGTCCCGGTCGGGGGAGTGGACCACGGTGCGGTGCACCGCGTCCGCCTCGCGCGCGCCGCGCAGGGCCAGCAGCACCGTGAGCCGCCCCGGTACCGGTCCACCGGCCGGACGCGGCGCGACGTCGCCCTCGGCCGCCGCCGTGTGGGGTCCCGCCACGAGGTCCGGGCGCACGCCCACCACCACGTGGTCCGCCTCCTCGAGCGTGCCGTCGGCGAGCTCCACGCCGGCCGCCCGGCCGTCCTTCTCCGCCACCCGGACGGCCTCCGCGCCGAAGCGGAACTCGACCCGCCGGGCCAGGCAGCGCTCGTACACGGCGCGGGCCAGCTCGCGCAGCCCCCCGCGGACGTACCAGACGCCGAAGGCGTGCTCCATGTACGGCAGCACCGCCGCGCTCGCCGGAGCGGTCCGCGGGTCCAGGCCGTAGGCGAGGGCGTGGCTCTCCAGCAGCCGCGCCAGCCGGGGATCACCCAGCTCCCACTCGCCCACCTGGGCGAGGGTGGCGGCCCGCCGGGTCCGCAGCAGACGCCGCCGCGGCACCGACGGGTAGGGCTCACGGTCGGCCAGCACGTCCCAGTTGGGCCACAGCGGCTCCTCCAGGAGCGGGCGGCGGGTGCGGTCCCAGGCCTCCCGCCCGCGGACCAGGAACTCCCCCCAGCGCTCCCCGGCGCCCCGGCCGACGCTCCGCTCCAGAGCGGCCACCACGCCGGCCCGGGAGGCGTTGGGCAGGTCCACCCGGGTGCCGTCGGGGAAGAGGTGGCGGGCCGAGGGGTCCGTCTGGACCAACTCGACGCAGTCCTCCAGCGGCTGCCTGCCGGTCTTGACGAACAGGTCGCGGTACACGGCCGGCAGCGGGAGGAGGCCCGGACCGGTGTCGAAGGCGAAACCGTCGCGCTCCCGGCGGCGCAGGGCGCCCCCGTAGGTGTCCGTCCGCTCGTACACCGTCACACGGTGGCCGGCCACGGCCAGACGCGCGGCGGCCGCCATGGCGCCCATGCCGGCGCCGATCACTGCTACCCGTCCCATGCCGGGGAGTCTAGGCCGCCCGGACCTGCGCGTTTCGGTGGGTACCGGCATGCCGAAGGGGCGCCCGCCTCGGCGGACGCCCCTGGAAGCTGTCGGTCAACGGTCCTGCTGGTCGTCCCGGCGGCGCTGCCAGCGCTGCTCGATGCGATCCATCACGGACCTTTTACGCGCCGTCGCCGCGGCTCCGGGCGTGCCCGGGGCGTCGGCCGGCTGCTCGCCGGGCTTGGGGCCCTTGCGCCAGCCGGTGACGGCGAGAACGGCGCACCCCAGCATGACGAGGAAGCCCACCACGCCGATCCAGATCTGCTGGGCGACCATTCCGGTCATGAGGAGCGCGATACCTACGAGGAAGCCCGCGACCGCCTGGTAGACCCGTCGCCGGGTGTACGTGCGCAGCCCGCTTCCCTCAAGCGCTGTCGCGAACTTGGGATCTTCGGCGTACAGCGCTCGCTCCATCTGCTCGAGCATGCGCTGCTCGTGCTCCGAGAGCGGCACGGGAGTCCTCCTCATCGTGCAGTCGCCGGGGCGACCGGGGGTCCCCTCCAGGATAGGCAGGGAATCGCCCCCGTGAAACCCGCCCCTCTACGCCATTTGGCAACCGGTTCCGGTCATGGCGGGGCCGGCCCGTGGAACCTTCATTCCCCGCGGGCCCGCCAGTCATGCCGGGCGGTCTGCCCCCGATCATACGGGTCTCGCGGCCGGTCGGCAGGGGTCACGGCGGAGTCCGTCCGGCGCCGCGCCGCTGATCACGGCGGGGACACCGGCCGGGAAGCCGTGCGGGACACCGGACGCGGGGTGGCCGGGACCCGGCGCCGGACCGGGTCCCGGCGGTCCACGACGGTCCCGCCGGAGCCGGCGAGGGCCTCCGTACGGGCCGCGGAGAGCCCTGCCGGACCGTGCGAACCGGCCAGACGGCGACGGTGACGACGGCCCGTGCGGTGCCGGCGAGGGCGCCGCGGTGCCGACGAGGGCGCTGCGGGGACGGCGAGGATGCTGCGGGGACGCCGCGGGGACGGCCGCGACACTGCGGGGACAGCCGGGAAACCGCGGTGTCGGCCACGACGGCCCATGTGCCCGCGAGGCTCCGTGGTGAGCGCCGTACGCCGCCGGGACGGCCACGATGCCGCTGTGCCTTGCGAGGCTCCGCGGTGAGCGCCGTCGCCGCAGTGACAGCCACACGCTCCTGTGACGGCCACGACGCCGCGGGCGACGGCTAGGACGCCGGGGACGCCTCGGCCAGGACGTGGAGCTGGGTGGCCACCGAGTGGAAGGCCTCCATCGAGGCCACCGCGGCCTCCAGACGCAGCAGGGCCTCCCGGGCGCCCGGCTCGGTGTCGACCAGGACGCCGGGGACCAGGTCGGAGAACACCCGTACGCCGTGCACCGCGCCCACCCGCAGACCGCTCGCCCCGACCAGCGAGGTCAGCCGGTCGACGGTGAAGCGGTGCGGGACGGGGTCCTGCTCGCCCCAGCGGCCGTCCGGGTCCTCCAGCGCCTGCCGGGCCTCGTTGAAGTGGCCGGCCAGGGTGCGCGAGAGCACCGCGCCGCCCAGGCCCGCCGCGAGCAGGCTCAGCAGCCCGCCGGGGCGCAGGGCCGCGGCCACGTTGCGCAGCCCCTCGGCGGGGTCGTCGACGTACTCCAGCACGCCGTGGCAGAGCACCGCGTCGTAGGAGGAACGGTCCGTGACGTCGAACAGGCCGTGGACGTCCCCCTGAACCCCTCTCACCCGGTCGGCCACTCCCGCCTCGGCGGCACGGCGCTCCAGGGCGAACAGGGCGTCGGGGCTGGGGTCGACGACGGTGACCCGGTGACCGAGCGCGGCGACGGGCACGGCGAAGTTGCCGCTGCCCCCGCCGGTGTCGAGGACGTCGAGCGACGGGTCGCCGCCGGACTTGACTCGGCGGTCCAGGGCGTCCCTCAGGACCTCCCAGACCACGGCGGTACGGAGAGAAGCGCGGGGGCGCATCGGGTCCGACACGGCGATTGACTCCTCGGCGGGCGATCGGTGGCCGCCCGCCCACAGGAGCGTGGGGGGCAGGCGAATGCCCCCCACCCTAATGGGCGTCCGGGCCGGTCAGCCCTGTCGCCCGCTCCACCAGGCGCAGGAACGTGGCGACGTCGCGTATCAGGTCGTCGGCCTCCCTGGCGGAGACGGCGTGCGGCAGGTCGGCCTCCGCCCGGGCGCGGCGCTCGGCTCCCGCCGCGAAGAAAGAGGCCCACTCCTCCAACTCCGGCGCGGCCTCCGCCAGCACCTCCCAGGCGCTGCGTATCGGTGTGCGGCGGCCGCGCCGGGGTTGGGGCAGCGGGGTGACGCGCACCGCGAGCACGGCGGCGGCCCCGCGCAGGGCGGCCAGGTGGGCGGCGGCGTACCGCTCGTTGGGCGTGGTCAGGAGCAGAGCGCCGTCCAGGCCCCTGCGGGCGCGGTCGAGCAGGTCGAGGCCGGCGGGCGGTGCGGACGCCCGGCGGGCCACCGGGTGGGTCATGGCGAACCTCCTGTCGTCGTACGACAGCATCTGTCCTGTCTGGTCCCATCTTGGGGTCTGCCACTGACAATCGCCTTGACCTGCGGTTTTGCCCAGCGGGCGGGTTCGGGTTAGTTTTTGCACTGACCAGTCAGTGCAAAAAAGCCGAGGTGCATGCGAGTGAGCCGGCAGGGGGACGGGCAGCCGCCCGGCACGGGCGTCGCCGCCCGGGGACTCGGGGTCAGGGGGCCCCGGGGATGGGCGTTCAGGGGCGTGACCTTCGAGGCCGGGCCGGGCACGCTGGTGGCCGTCACCGGCCCCACGGGGTCGGGCCGTACGGCGCTGCTGCTGGCCCTCACCGGGCGGATGCGCACGGCCGAGGGAACGGCCCGGGTGGCCGGGCTGGAGCTGCCCCGGCGGACGGCGCGGGTCCGCCGGGTGTCCGGGGTGGCCCACATGCCCGGCGTGACGGACCTCGATCCCGCCCTGACCGTCGCGGAACACCTCCGCGAGCGGGCACTGGTCGGGCGCCGGGGCGGGGGGGGGGCGGGGCGCCGCGGGGGGGGGCGGGGGCGGTGGGGCCCGGCGCGGGGGGGCGGGGGCGCGGCCCCCCCGGCGGCCGC
>NZ_JBHTVQ010000039.1:0-34503 GCF_042792855.1 Streptomyces sp. NPDC056600 | reverse complement strand
GGCCCCACTTCCCCGGGCTCAGGCCCCACGACCCCGCCCACACCCTCGCGTAACACCTCCCCGCGGGGCCCGTGGTCGCCCGCCGGTCGGGGGGACCGGCGGCCGACCTGGTGCGCGGACTGCTGCGTTCGCCGCGGGCGCGGGCGGCCGAGGACGCGGCCCGTGCGGACGCGGCGCTCCGGGCGGTGGGACTGGCGCCGGACGACCTGCCGAAGGGGTCCCGCACGGCGGTGCGGGACCTGTCCCGGGCACAGGAGCTGCGGCTCTCGGTGGCCCTCGCACTGCTCGGCCGGCCAGGCCGACCCGAGGTGATCGCGGTGGACGACGCCGACCTGGGCCTCTCCGGCTCCGAACGGGAGGAGGTGGCCGCGATGCTGTCCGCGCTGGCCGCCGACGGCACGACCGTCCTGGCCTCGTTCCGCGAGGCCCCGCGCGGGGCGGACCTCGTGGTGCCGGTCGGCGAGCCGGCCGCCCCCGAGGACCTCCCGCCCGCGCCCGGGCGGCTGCGCCGCCTGATCCGCCGCGGAGCACCTGCCCCCGCCGCTCCTGACACCGCGAGCGGAACACCCGAGGGCCCGGGCGGCGGGACCACCCCGCGTCCGGTGTCGCCCGACGCCGCCGAGGACGCCCCCGTGCCCGGGAAGGCCGCCGACGTCCCCGAGTCCGAGGATGCCCGCGAATCCGTGAAGGCAGCGGACGTCCCCGTGCCCGTGAAGGCAGCGGACGTCCCCGTGCCCGCGAAGGCCGCGGACGAGGTCCCGGGACAGGACCCGCAGAAGGCCGTCGAGGCCCCGATCGCCGAGGAGGACGCGGATGCGCACCCCGCGACTGGCCGCGCTTGAGCTCAGGCGGTTCGGCCGCAGCCGGCTGACCCGGGCCGCCCTGGTCTCCATGATCCTGCTGCCGCTGCTGTACGGCGCGCTCTACCTGTGGTCCTTCTGGGACCCCTACGGCAACCTCGACCGCGTCCCCGTCGCGCTGGTCAACCAGGACCGGGGCGCCACCGCCGAGGGCGAACGCCTGACGGCCGGTGACGACATCGCCGACGGACTGCGCGACAGCGGCGTCTTCGACTGGCGCCAGGTCGGCCCCGAGGAGGCACGCGAGGGCGTGGAGAGCGGCCGGTACTACCTGTCGCTCACCATCCCCGCGGACTTCAGCAAGCGCATCGCCTCCGGAGGGAGCGACGATCCCCGAGCCGGCGCGCTGAAGGTGCGCACCGACGACGCGAACAACTACATCGTCGGCCAGATCTCCCGCACCGTCTTCGCCGAGGTCCGCACCGCCGCCTCCACCAAGGCGACCCGCGGCTTCCTGGACCACATCTTCGTCTCCTTCTCCGACATCCACGACGCCACCGAGGAGGCCGCCACCGGCGCCGACGACCTGGCGGGCGGCATCGAGAAGGCGAAGAAGGGCTCCCAGGACCTGGCCGGCGGCCTCGGCGACGCGCGCACCGGCAGCGAGGACCTGCACAAGGGCCTGACGCGGCTGCACGGCGGCTCCGAGGACGTGGCCTCCGGCGCCCGCCGGGTGGCCGCGGGCACCGGGACACTGGCCGGCAAGGTCAACGGCGTCGCGGACACCGTGCGCCCCTTCCTGGAGAAGAACGAGCAGACCATCGCCGACACCGCGCGCCTGGTGGCGGACTCCGCCGCCGAGGTCCGCGCCAACCTCGGCACCCTGGCGGACGCCGCGCCCGGGGCGTCCCGCGACGCCGCCACCGCCTCCGCGACCCTCACCGAGGTCCACCACACCCGCTGCGAGGTCTCCCCGCTGCCCGACCCGGCCTGCCCCGACCTGAAGAAGGCCAGGGACGCCGCCGTCGACGCGGCCGCCGTCGCCGCGGACGTCGACAAGCTGGTCGCCGGCCAGAAGGACCACCTGGCCGCACTCGACAAGCACCTCGCCACCCTCGAGAAGCAGGCGGACGCCCTCGCCGACCGGGCCCCCCGGCTGACCGAGGACCTCGACGACGCCGTGAGCAGGATCAACGCGCTGGACCGCGGCGCGAAGGCGGTCGCGGCCGGGGCCGGGGACCTCCACAAGGGGCTCGGCCGCGCCGAGAAGGGCGCCGCGAACCTCGACGAGGGCGTCGGCGCGCTGAAGAAGGGCGCCGACCGCCTCGACGGCGGCATCTACCGGCTGGTCGACGGCTCCGGCGAACTCGCCGGCGGCCTGCACGAGGGCGCCGGGAAGATCCCGGACCTCGACACGGCCGAACGCGACCGCCGCACCGAGGTGATGGCCGACCCGGTGCGCCTGGCCAACTCCAAGCTCCACCAGGCCGACAACTACGGCACCGCCTTCGCGCCCTACTTCATCCCGCTCGCCCTGTGGGTCGGCGCGATGGTCGCCTACATGCTGATCCAGCCCCTCAACCGCCGGGCCCTGGCGGCCGGGGCGCCGGCCTGGCGGATCGCCGTGGCCGGCTGGCTGCCGGTGGCGGCGCTGGGCGTGCTCCAGGTGACCGCGCTGATGTCCGTCCTGCACTGGGGGATCGGCCTGCGCACGGCCCGAGGCGCGGCCACCGTCGGCTTCCTGCTGCTGGTCACCGTCTGCTTCGCGGCGATCGTCCAATGGCTCAACGCCCGCTTCGGCGCGGCCGGCCGGATCCTGGTGCTCGCCCTGCTGATGCTGCAGCTGACCTCGGCCGGCGGCACCTACCCGGTGGAGACCAGCCCCGGGTTCTTCGGCGCGATCCACCCCTACCTGCCGATGAGTCACGTGGTCGAGGCGCTGCGCCGGCTGATCACCGGCGGCGACACCGCCCCGGTCCTGCAGGCCTGCGCGGTGCTCCTCGCGTACACCGCGGGAGCCCTCGTGCTGACCTCGGTGGCGGCCCGGCGCAAGCAGGTGTGGACCTTCGACCGCCTGCGCCCGGAGCTGAGTCTGTGAGAATCGACGGCATGAAAAGCAGCACCGGCCGCCGTGCCGCCACCAAGCAGAAGCTGTACGAGGCGGCCGTGACCCTCATCGCCGAGCAGGGCTTCTCCGCCACCACGGTGGACGAGATCGCCGAGCGGGCCGGGGTCGCCAAGGGCACCGTCTACTACAACTTCGCCAGCAAGTCCGTGCTCTTCGAGGAGCTGCTGCGGCACGGAGTCGGGCTGCTGACGGCCTCCCTGCGTGAGGCCGCCGAGCAGACCGCGCGCGACGGCGGCAGCCGGGTGGACGCGCTGGACGCGATGATCCGGGCCGGCCTGGTCTTCATCCACCGCTACCCGGCCTTCACCCAGCTCTACGTCGCCGAGCTGTGGCGCACCAACCGGGCCTGGCAGGAGACCCTGATGGTGGTCCGGCAGGAGGCCGTCGCGGTGGTCGAGGGGGTGCTGCGGGACGGCGTCGAGGCCGGGGAGTTCAGCGACGAGATCGACGTCTCGCTGACGGCGGCCGCCCTGGTGGGCATGGTCCTCGTCGCGGCGCTGGACTGGCTGGCGTTCCAGCCGGAGCGGTCGCTGGACGACGTCCACGGCGCGCTCTCCCTGCTGCTGCAGGGGCGGGTCGCCGGCCGGCGCTGAGCCCGCGGCGCCGAGCGGGGCGGCGGCCGATGCGGGCGTCTCCCAGGGACGTCTCCCAGGGAGGCGGTCCCGCGCACGTGCGGCCCCGACGCGCGCGGCGGCGGGCCGGGCGGCACGCGGGCCGGGCGGCACGCGCACCGGTACCGCCGCCCCGTGTCGGCGGTACCGGTGGCGCGGTGCCCGCCCCCGCGTCATGACTCTGCCGGTGCCGCCCGCCCGCCGCATCCGCTCGGGTACTCATCCGGGCATGAGTACCCGCACCCGAAAGCGCCCCGCCGACCGAGCCGGTCGGCCGCGCCGCCCCGGACCATGGACCGATCCGTCATGCGGGAGCGTTCAGAGAGCCGCGCTTGAGCGAACTTGGCCGAAAATCGATCGCATCCGATGCGATGTGTACAACTTCCTGTCGTTAGACGCTATTTGACGACGCGTCAGGGAGTGCATGCCTCCAGTTGTGGAGCCTGGCCGGGTGAGATCGCCTTTACCACGGGTCCGTTCCTTCCCGTTGACATCGCGACGAAATGCCATTCCGCGCAAGCAGTTCCGCTATGCCGATCAACGCACCCCGACGGGTGGCTAGCATGAGGCTCGTGCGGCCGAAAAAACGGCTCCGCTCCTCTCGCGCACCCCCGGCCGAGGGACCGTCGAGCACCGGCCGTCCTGCTCACCGCCAGATCCCCCTGACCGAGGGACCCGTCCGATGTCAGTGCCTGCTCCGCCCGGCCAGCAAGACCGGGCCAAGGCCTTCTCCCCCTCGTCCGCCGCGTGTTCGGCGCCGCTGCTGGTGACGGCCGCGGCCGTCGGAGCGGCGGCCGCCACCGCACCGCCCGACGCCCTCCCCTGGGTCCTGGCCGTGGGAGGTGCGGCCTGGGTGATCCTGGGCGTCACCGTCCTCGTCTGCAGGCGGCTCCTGTTACGGGCCGCCGAGGCGGCGGCTCGTAACGAGGCCGATGCCGCCCGGCTACGGGCGCAGGCGGACCGCCTGACGGGGCAGGTCTCGCACCTGCTCACGGTGACCTTCCCGGCCCTCACCGACGACCCGCACGCGACCGCGGGCCTGGACGACACCCGGGTGCTGCCGGACCCGCAGCTCCGCCGGCTCGCCGCCGCGGTGGCCGTCGCGGTCGGCCGGAGCGCTCAGCGCACCGCCGCCATGGAGGCCCGGTACCTGGAGACCAGGTCGGCGCTGGACCGGGTGGAGACCGACCTGCAGCGGCTGGCCGGGGAGACGTGGCCGACGGCCGTCGCCGGGCTGCGCGAGGGCCGTTCCGCCGACACCGTGCTCGCCGGCGTCGAACTGCCCTCGCACCCCGCCGTGCGCGCCGGGGCCGAGAACTTCATCCGTGCCTTCGCCCTGAGCGAGCGGCGGGCCGCCGCCGCGCAGGCGGCGTCGGCCAAGGCGCTCGGCCGGGTGCAGGCCAAGGCCGTCCAGATCCTCGCGGACCTGAGGGAGATGCAGGAACGTCACGGCGAGGAGGTCTTCGGCGACCTCCTGAAGCTGGACCACAGCACCTCGCAGCTGGGCCTGATGACCGACCGGCTGGCGCTGCTCATGGGCGGCCGGTCCAGCCGCGCGTGGAACAAGCCCATCGTCATGGAGAGCATCCTGCGCGGCGCCGTCGGCCGCATCGCCGCGTACCGGCGGGTGCGTCTGCACTGCTCCACCGCCGCGGCGATCTCGGGCCACGCGGCCGAGAGCGTGATGCACCTGCTCGCCGAGCTGATGGACAACGCCGCCAACTTCTCCCCGCCCATCGACGAGGTGCACGTCTACGCCGAGCACCACAGCGCCGGCATCGTCGTCACCGTCGAGGACAGCGGCCTGAGGATGGCCGAGGCCGCCATGCGCCGCGCCGAGGAGGCCGTGGCCGGGCGCGTGACCGACCTCGCCTCGCTGCAGGGCACCCGGGTCGGCCTGGCGGTCGTCGGCCGCATCGCGGTGAAGTACGGCATAGGCGTCAACTACCGGCCCTCGTCCCGCGGCGGCACCGGGGTCGTCGTCCTGCTGCCGCTCCACCTGCTCGCACAGCGGCGCGAGGCCGTGACGCGCGGCCGCCCCACCACGCCGGCCCCGGGCGCGCCCGCCCCGGCCGTGCCCGTCGAGCCGGGCACCGTCGAGGCCGAACACGGCAGGATCGGACAGCCCCGGCATCCGGAGGCCGTCGAGCGGCTCCCGGCGCGGCCGGCGCAGGAGCACACCCCGCCGGAGGCCCGCCCGGAGCGGGACCGGACGACCGGGGCGCCCGACCAGGGCGGAAGCCGCCCGAGCGGCACCAGCACACCCAACGGGCTGCCCGTCCGCGCGCCCGGACAGACCATGGCCGACGCCACGAGGGAGCGCGAGCAGCGCCGCCGAGCGACCGGGCAGGCCGATGGCGCCCGGCCGGACCGGCGATCCGGCCGCGACGTGGGCTCCCGGTTCGGCGCCTTCCACCGCGCGCGCCGGGCCGGCGGTGAGACCGACGGCGGACCGTCCGGCCTCGAACCCCCCGTCGCCCGCTAGCGCGACATCCTTTCCGCCCCCGTGCCCGCAGGACCAGGACGCCGTCCTGCTCCAGCCCCCCGTGAGATTGGAGGACCGGGGCGGTGGTGCCGGAGGATTCCGGTACCGCCGCCCCGACACCCCGCATGCAGACCACCGACAACAGCCTCAGCTGGCTCATGCAGAACCTGCAGGAACGCACCCCCGGCACCCGGCACGCACTGGTCCTGTCCCGTGACGGACTGAAGCTGTGCTGGAGCGAGCACCTGTCCGTCGACCAGGCCGACCAGCTCGCCGCCATCTGCTCCGGCATCCAGGCCCTCGCCCAGGGCGCCTCGTTGGAGTTCGGCGACGGCACCGGCGGCGTACGGCACTCGATGACCGAGTTCCACGGCGGTCTGCTGTTCGTCGTGGAGGCCGGCGAGGGCGCGCACCTGGCGGTCGTCGCCGACGAGGACGCGGACCCGGGAGTCGTGGGCCACCAGATGACGGAACTGGTGGAGCAGATCGGCGAGCACCTGCGGGCCGAGCCACGGGAACCGGTCAGGGACGGCACGGCGTGAGGCGCGAACCCGTCGACACGGGCGACCCCGACCGGCTCTACACGGTGACCGGGGGACGCCACCGCGCCGACGAACCCCTCGACCTGGTCACCCTCCTGGTCAGCGAGTGCGAGCCGACGGCCGGCATGCAGTCGGAGCACGTCCGGATCCTGAAGCTGTGCCGTCACCCCACCGCCGTCGTCGAGGTGGCCGCGGAGCTGCGCCTGCCGATCACGGTGGTGCGCATCCTGCTCGCCGACCTGCTGGACGCCGGCCGCGTCACGGCGCGCCACCCGCGGGCGGCGGCGTCCGTCGCCGACCTGCCCGATTCGCAACTGCTCAAGGAAGTGCTTCATGGGCTCCGCAACATCTGAGTTGCCCTCCCTGCGCCTACCGCTGACGGACCGGGCGGAGACCGGACTGAAGATCGTCGTCGTGGGCGGCTTCGGCGTCGGCAAGACGACCCTGGTCCGCTCCGTCAGCGAGATCAGGCCGCTGAACACCGAAGAGGTGATGACCCAGGCCGGCGTCGGCGTCGACGAGACCGATCCCGCCTCGCGGAAGCACACGACGACGGTCGCCTTCGACTTCGGACGGATCAGCCTCAACGACCGCATGGTGCTGTACCTGTTCGGCGCGCCCGGCCAGGAGAGGTTCTGGTTCCTGTGGGACCGGCTCTTCTCGGGAACGCTGGGCGCGGTCGTCCTCGTCGACACGCGCCGGGTGGACGACTCCTGGTACGCGATCGACAGGCTGGAGCACCACGGCACCCCCTTCGTGGTGGCCGTCAACCGGTTCGAGCAGGACGGTGCCAGGTACTCCCTCGACGAGGTGCGCCAGGCGCTCGCCCTGCCGGCGCGCGTGCCCATGGTCGAGTGCGACGCGCGGGACCGCCAGTCGGCCAAGGACGTGCTGATCACTCTCGTGGACCACCTTTACGACCTGGCCATGGCCAAGGAGGCGACACCGTGACCGCATCCGGACACCCGGCCCCGCACGGCGCGCCGTCCGCGTGCCCCGCCCACCAGGAAGCGGTCCGCCTGACGGGGCTGGAGTACCAGCAGTCGCCGTCACAGCTCTACCGCTCCCTGCGCCGGGAGCACGGCCCCGTCGCACCGGTGCTGCTGGAGGGCGACATCCCCGCCTGGCTGGTGCTGGGGTACTCCGAGGTCACCTATGTGACCCAGCACGACGAGCTGTTCGCTCGCGACTCGCGGCGCTGGAACCAGTGGGGAGGCATCCCGCAGGACTGGCCGCTGCTGCCGTTCGTCGGGTACCAGCCCTCTTTGCTGTTCACCGAGGGGGACGAGCACCGGCGGCGGGCCGGAGTGATCACGCAGGCCCTGGAGGGCGTCGACCAGTTCGAGCTGGCGCTCAACTGCCGGCTGATCGCCGACGAACTGATCGCCCGCTTCGCCGGCAGCGGCGACGCGGAGCTCATGAGCGGCTACGCGCACGCCCTGCCGATGCGGGCCGTGGTGCAGATGTGCGGCATGCCGGCCTCGGGTACGGACACCCGGCAGCTCGTGGACGACCTGCGCATCTCCCTGGACGCGGCGGAGGGCGACGACCCGGTGGCGGCGTACGGTCGCGTGGGCGAGCGGCTGCGGCAGCTGGTGCACGACAAGCGGGCCGCTCCGGGCCCCGACGTCACCTCCCGCATGCTCGCCCACCCGGCGGGCCTGACGGACGAGGAGATCGTCCAGGACCTGATCTCGGTGATCGCCGCGGCGCAGCAGCCGACCGGGAACTGGATCGGCAACACGCTGCGCCTGCTGCTGACGGACGAACGGTTCGCCGTGAACGTCTCGGGCGGCAGGCTCAGCGTGGGCGAGGCGCTCAACGAGGTGCTGTGGCTGGACACGCCCACGCAGAACTTCATCGGGCGGTGGGCCACCGGGGACGTGCAGCTGGGGGGCCGCCAGATCCGGGCCGGCGACTGCCTGGTCCTGGGGCTCGCCGCGGCGAACAGCGACCCGCAGATCTGGCCGGAGGGGCAGGTGGCGGCCGAGAACGCCGCCCACCTGTCCTTCAGCAACGGGGAGCACCGCTGCCCCTATCCCGCCCCGCTGCTGGCGGACATCATGGCGCGCACCGCCGTCGAGACCCTGCTGGACCGGCTGCCCGACCTGGTGCTGGCCGTCGATCCGAAGGAACTGACCTGGCGCCCGTCGATCTGGATGCGGGGCCTCACGGAGCTTCCCGTGCACTTCACACCGGTCGTGCGGTAGGGCCACGCGCCCGTGGCGCGGCGCTCGCGGGGGCGGCCATGCCCGGCCCCGCGAGCGCCCCGGGCCCTCCGCCCGGGCAGCGGCTCGGGAACAGGGCGCGGGCAGGCGCCCGGTGCGGCTCGCGGCGACCCGGGGAGTCAGCCGGAGACCGGGGTGAACCGCACGGGGAGACGTGCCGGACCCCGGGTGAACACGCCCTGCTCCGCGGGCTCGAATCCCTCGGCGAGACGCACGTCGGGCATGGCGTCGAGCAGCTGGCCGACGCCGATCTCCACCTCGGCCTTCGCCAGCAGCGCGCCGACGCAGAAGTGCCGGCCGAGCGCGAAGGCGAGGTGGTCGGCGGCGGCGGAGAACGCCGTCGTGGCGGTGAGGTCGTCGCGGAAGATGTCGAAGCGGTCCGGGTCGGTGAAGCGCCTGTCGTCGCGGTTGGCGGCGCCGATCAGGCAGGTGACGGTGACCCCGGCGGGCAGCGTGCCGCCACTCAGCTCCACCTCCTCCGCCGACTGCCGCATGATCATGTGGACCGGAGGGGTGTAGCGCAGGGTCTCGGCGAAGGCCCGGGGGATCAGGCTGCGGTCCTCCCGGACGGCGGCGAGCTGGTCGGGGTGGCGCAGCAGGTTCGCGAAGATGCCGGCGATGGCCTTGTCCGTGGTCTCGCCCCCGGCGGCCAGCAGCAGACTGCAGAACGCCTTGATGTCCTCGTCGCTCATCCGGACGCCGTCCACCTCGGCGGCGCAGAGCTGGGACAACAGGTCGGCGCCAGGACGGTCCCGGCGCTCACGGATGACCGGCAGCATGTACTCGGCGAACTCCACCCGGGTCCGCTCACCCGCCGCGGTCACCTCGGCGTCCCCCGACAGGTTGCCGAGGAACGCGATGACGGCTGTGTACCAGCGGTGGAACCGCTCGTGGTCGCCCTTGTTCAGGCCCAGCATGTCGGCGATGACGTTGACCGGGAAGCGGGTGGCGTAGTCGGCGACCAGATCCGCCGAGCCGGTGTGCCGGAACGCGTCGATCAGCTCCCGCGAATTGCGCTCGATGACGGGCAGGAACTTCTCCTGCAGGTCGGTGCCGCGGAAGGCGGGAGCCACCAGCGCACGCCGCACGGCGTGTTCGCGTCCGCTCAGCTGCAGGATCGTCTTCCCGTGCACGGGCTCGAGCTGCCAGTCGTAGTTGTCGGTGGTGAACTGGCCCTGCTTGTCCTTGAAGACGTGCTCGACGTCCTCGTAGCGCGACACGACGTAGCTCTGTGTGGCCTCGTGCCACAGGAGGGGCGCACTGTCACGGAAGACGCGGTACGCGGGATAGGGGTCCGCTGCGAACTCCGGCGAAAGGATGTCGGGCACCTGCTGCGCGGTCGACATGTTGCTCCCTGGGTCGTGATGCGTTTGATCAACAAGCTAGTTGATGAACCGTCAGGCAGGAACAGCCTCTCGGTCTCCCAACTGCCCTTTCTGCTACGCCTGTTAGGGCCCCGTGGTGCCGGCCGGGCGGCGACCGTCAGGTCGCGCGCCGGGCCGACCGGGCGCGGACTCCCGCCGCGCGGGCGGCGAGGGCCCGGCGGACGCGGACCGCGGAACGGGGGGCGAGAAGGGCGCGCAGCCGCGTGCCCCGGCCCACCGACCCCTGCAGCGCCGCGCACACGTCCGCCGCGTCGGCGGCCCGCCCCGGCACCGCCCGAGGCGCGTACAGCACCTGTTCCACCGACGTCGCCAACCGGTGCAGGGCCTCCGCCGCGGCCGGGTCGAGGCGTCCCGCCCGCGCGACGCGCTCCGCCGCCCGGCGCGGCGTCAGCGAGTGGTCCGGGACGGTGCCGAGGTCCCAGGCGGTGTCCGTGACCTCACGCCACAGCCGCAGCGTGTGGGAGGCCACGTCCGCCTCGTCCCGCGGCGGCGTGCCGAGCCGCCGCCTGCGCGCCCGGACGCGCCACAGCATCGGCGACAGCGGCACCAGCACGACGACCAGGGCGAGCAGCGACCACAGCAGGACCTGCGGCCACCGGGGCCCGCCGCCGCCGGCGGCCGCCGCCGGCTCGTCCTCGTCCGGACACGCGTCCATGCGCCGCAGCTCCGGCGTGCAGCTCGCGCTGCTGGACGGCTTCGGTTTGGGCGCCGTCAGCTCGTCGTCCTCGGGAGCCGCCGAGGGCGACGGCGTCGCACCGCCCGGCGTGGTCTCCGGCCGGGTGTACTCCGGGACCGTGCCCCGCGTCGGAGTGGGCTCGAACCGGGTCCACCCCACGCCCTCGAAGTACAGCTCCGGCCAGGCGTGCGCGTCCTGGAGGTTCACCTCCACGCTCCCGTCGCCCCGCTCCGCGCCCGGGGCGAAGCCGACCGCGACCCGGGCCGGTATGCCCAGCGAACGCGCCATGGCGGCCATCGCGAAGGAGAAGTGGACGCAGAAGCCCTGGCGGGTGTCCAGGAACCGGGCGATCGCGTCCGGGTCCTCGCCCACCTCGACCTCGGTGTCGTAGGTGAAGCCTCCGGTGACCGAGAACCAGTCCTGAAGCGCCACCGCCTGCTCGTAGGCGTTGCCCGCGTCCTCGGTGACCGCGCGCGCCGTCTCGCCGACCTCGTCGGGCAGGGACGACGGGAGGTCGGTGAAGTTCCGCAGCTCGGGGCCCGGCGCCGGGGCGGAGGCCAGCTGATCCCGCGTCGGCAGGACCTCCAGGCTGGAGACCTCCCAGGTCTCGCCCTCCGTGGTGGCGCCGGCGTCGCCGCTGACGGTCAGGCTCAGCGGGTCGAGCCGCCACTGGCCGAGCGCCTCGGCCCAGGTGGCCGGGTAGGGCATCGGCAGGTGCCGCTGCTCGTACCAGTCGGCGGCCGTGATCCTGCTGGTCACCTCCTTGCGCAGCACCTGCCGGCCCAGGCCCGGCGGGTCGGGGAAGCGCGGCGGGAGCGGCACGGTCCGCCGCGGCGAGGCCTTCCAGGTGGTGCCGTCGAACTCGTCCAGCGAGGCGATCCGCAGGTACATGTCGCTGGTGCGCCGGGAGGTGGTGCGCACGGTCAGCACCGTACGGTCGTCGGAGTCGTTGAGGTTGTCGCGCAGCGCGACCAGCAGGTCCACCGAATTGCCGGTGCCGCGCCCGCCGGATCCCGAGCCGCTGCCCGAGCCGAGGCCGCCCACCAGGCTGGTGCCCAGCGAGGGCAGGGCGGCCGGAGCCAGCAGCGCCACCCCCAGCGCGGCCGCCCCGATCCGGCGCCCGGTCGGCTGCCCTCTTCCCTGTCCGGGCCGCGGCCCGCGGCCCGCGGCGTCCGTCGGGGGACCGCCGAAGGTGCGGCCCCACCGGGTGAGCCGCTCCCGGCCGTCGGCCAGCAGCAGCACCAGGTAACCGACCGCCGCCGCGCCGAACGCGAACGCCCCCGCCCCGCCCTCCTCGGCGAGGCCCGCGGCCACCGAGTACAGCGCCAGCAAGGGCAGTCCGGCCGGGGCGGCCAGCGCGTAGGTCACCGCCAGGGTGTCTACCAGCACCGCGATCAGCAGCACGCCGCCGACCAGCAGCAGAGAGATGCCGGGGGTCAGCGGCGCCGGGTTCGCGTACTCGGTGACGTCCGCCAGCCCCTGCCGCGCCAGGACCGCGAGACGGGTCACCGCCTCGGGGCCCGGGAGCAGCCAGGCCACCGCCTGCTCCCGGGCGAAGAACAACGACAACAGGGCCAGCGAGGCCGTCAGTTCGACGACGACGACCGTCGGCCGGGGCGCCGAGAACCGCCGGGCCGTCGCGCCCACGCCCGCCAGCAGGGCGACCGCGACGACGGCCTTGGCGTACCAGGTGCCCTCCTCGGTCAGCGGTATCAGCGCCAGCGCCGTGAGCAGCGTCGCCGCCGCGGCGGCCAGTGTCGTCCTCGTCCGCAGGCTCATCGCCGCTCACCCCCGTCCACGAGACCCGTCCGCTGCTGGTCCGCCTGCCGCCACACGGCGGCCATGGAGGCCCCACGCGGCGCCCGCACCACCGTCCAGCCCGCCTCGCGCAGCACCCGCTCGGTGTCCGGGGCGGCGGCCGCCGCCCCGGGGTCCACCGGGAAGTCCGGCTCGGCGTCCTCCTCGTCGTCCTCCGGGAGGAAGGCGAGCGCGCCGTTGGTGCGGTGCCGCATCCGGGCGACGGTTCGCGCCTGTTCCTCGTCGAGCGCGCCCAGGAACGCCACCAGCAGTCCGTCGCCGCTGCGGCGCAGCACCTCCTGCGCCGCCGTCAGCCCCTCGCCGTCGGAGTGGCCGATCACCGACAGGGTGTCCATCAGCAGCCCCGCCGCCTCGGCCGTCTCGACGCCGGCGCCCCCGAAGGAGGCCCCCGCCTCGCCGGGCACCAGGGTTCCGGTGTCGGTCAGCAGCCGCACCGAGTACCCCCGCTGCAGCATGTGCGTGAGCACCGAGGCCGCGCCGGACACCGACCACTCGAACGCCGAGCCCGGCCCCGCGCCCCGGTAGGCCTCGCGCCGGGTGTCCAGCAGCACCGTGCACCGGGCGCGGTGCGGCTGCTCCTCCCGCCGGACCATGAGCTCGCCGTACCGCGCGGTGGACCGCCAGTGGACCCGGCGCAGATCGTCCCCGTACCGGTAGCCGCGCGGCAGCACGTCGTCCTCGCCGCCCACCGCCATGGAACGCTGCCGCCCGTCGCCGAACCCCTGGGCCCCGCGGCCCAGCCGCACCGGCGGCAGCGCCTCCACCTGCGGCACCACCGTCAGCATGTCGTGCGCGGCGAACGAGCGGGTCAGCTCGCACATCCCGAACGGGTCCGCCAGCCGCAGCTCCAAAGGACCCAGCGGATACCGGCCCCGCAGGTCGGGGCGGACCCGGTAGGACACCTCGCGCTGGCCGCCCGGCTGGACGCGGTCCAGCACGAAGCGGGGCCGCGGGCCCAGCATGTACGGCACCCGGTCCTGGAGCATCAGCAGCCCGGTGGGCAGCCGGGAGACGTTGTCCACCCGCAGCCGCACCCGCGCCTCGGCGCCCGTCGGCACCCGCACCGGCGTCAGCGTGCGCGAGGACGTCACCCGGTGCCGGGTCCGGTGCACCGCGACGGCGCACAGCAGCGGCAGCGCCGCCAGCAGCAGCCCCACCCGCAGCAGGTCCTGCTGCCCCAGCACGTACGCGCACACCCCCGCCGCCACCCCCGCGGCGAGGAACGAACGGCCCCGGGTGGTCAGCCCCGCCAGCGCCACCCGCATCTCTCCAGGGCCGCGCGCGGCCCGCCGGCCCCCCGGCTGCATCACAGACCCCGCGCGCCCGGAGCGGCGGGCACCGGCGTCTGCACCAGGATCTCCCGCACCACCGTCTGAGCCGTCCGCCCGGCCAGCTGGGCCTGTGCGTTCGGCAGCAGACGGTGGGCCAGCACCGCCTCGGTCAGCGCCTGCACGTCGTCCGGGAGCGCGAACTCCCGGCCGGCCAGCGCCGCCGCGGCCTTCGACGCGCGCAGCAGGTGCAGCGTGGCGCGCGGCGAAGCGCCCAGTCTCAGGTCCCGGTGGACGCGGGTGGCCGTGACCAGCTGCACCGCGTACCGGCGGACCGCCTCCGAGACGTGCACCTCGCGGACCGCCTCGATCAGCTTCACGATGTCGTGCGCGTGCGCCACCGGCTGCAGGTCCTCCAGCGGAGGCGCCCCGCCGTGCACGTCCAGCATCCGCAGTTCGGCCTCCGCGCTCGGATAGCCGATGGAGACGCGGGCCATGAACCGGTCCCGCTGCGCCTCCGGCAGGGGATAGGTGCCCTCCATCTCGACCGGGTTCTGGGTGGCCACCACCATGAACGGGCTGGGCAGCGGATAGGTCTGGCCGTCGATGGTGACCTGCCGCTCCTCCATGGACTCCAGCAGCGCCGACTGCGTCTTGGGAGAGGCGCGGTTGATCTCGTCGCCGATCACCATCTGGGAGAAGATCGCGCCCGGCTTGAACTCGAAGTCCTGTCGCTGCTGGTCCCAGATGGAGACGCCGGTGATGTCCGACGGCAGCAGGTCCGGGGTGAACTGGATGCGCCGCACCGAGCAGTCCACCGAACGGGCCAGCGCCTTGGCGAGCATCGTCTTGCCGACGCCCGGCACGTCCTCGATCAGCAGATGCCCCTCGGCGAGCAGCACCGTCAGCGCCAGCCGCACGACTTCCGGCTTCCCCTCGATCACCTGCTCGACCGCGCCCCGAATCCGCTCCGTCGTCGCGGTCAGATCGGAAAGGTTCCCTCGGTCGTCATAGGTCGTCACCCCGGCCCCCTTCGGCCCCAATGTCGTGTCCCCTGAGCAACGGCGTGTTCGCGTGCCCCCGTCCGCATTCTTGTTCGCCGGAGTCCTGCCTGTCAGGACGTGTGGACAAGACCGGTCCGGACCAGGGGCGACCTGTGGACAACTAGGGCGACTTTCGCAGGGTTTGCCACCCGTTCGGGGGACGCCGAACGCCCGGCCCGGGAGGGATCCCGGACCGGGCGTCTGAGAAAGGCCGATGTGACACGCGGGCACGGGGCGGACAGGACGCCCGCCCGGGCCGTCAGGAGCCGTCGATCTCCCGCAGCAGGCCCGTCTTCACGTCGAAGACGAAACCGCGGACGTCGTCGGTGTGGAGCAGGAACGGCGAGGTGCGCACCTTCTGCATGGACTGCCGCACGTCCTGGTCGACGTCGCGGAAAGCCTCCACCGCCCAGGTCGGACGCTGGCCGACCTCCATCTCCAGCTCGTGCCGGAACTCCTCGGTGAGGGACTCCAGGCCGCAGCCGGTGTGGTGGATCAGCACGACGCTGCGGGTGCCCAGCGCGCGCTGGCTGATGGTCAGGGAGCGGATCACGTCGTCGGTGACCACGCCGCCCGCGTTGCGCACGGTGTGGCAGTCGCCCAGCTCGAGACCGAGCGCCGCGTGCAGGTCGAGGCGCGCGTCCATGCAGGCGACGACCGCCACGCGCAGCACCGGACGGGCGTCCATGCCGGGGTCGGTGAAGGCCGCGGCGTAGTCCTGGTTCGCATCGACCAGGCGGTCGGTCACGGAGCCGGAGGTGTCGGCGCCGGGGGAGGGGGCGGCGGAGCCGGCAGAAGCAGAAGTCGACATGAGGAAGACGTTACTGGCCGCTTCCCGCCCCGACACTTGCGGAAGGGGACAAACGGAACCGTCGATCTTCTGTGTGAGGTAACCCACAAGGGTGGAGTGCACTGCGCCGCACGGGTGATTCCTGTAGGGCGAGGGCGGTACCGCCCCCGGGCGGGACGACGCGCAGGGCAGTTGATTGACCGGCAGACAGGGTGGACTAAAGTGACGCGAAGCGGGAGGCGAGACACGCGATGCCCTCCCCGCTGGACCGAATTCCGGAGCACCCGGGCCGAGGACGCCCGGGATCTCCCCACGTGCGCGGCGCGTACGTGCGGCTCGGCCTCCTCCCGCTCCTGGCCGGCCGACGCTCCTGGCGCCGGCGGGCCTCCCCTCCGCGAGCGGGCGGTGACCCGGTTGCGCGTATCGCCACGCGGACCTGAGAGGGCCCCTTGAGCGAGAGCCGACATGTCCCTGTGATGCTCCGGCGGTGCCTGGATCTCCTGGCGCCCGCGCTGGAGCGGCCGGGAGCGGTCGTGGTCGACTGCACCCTCGGCCTCGGCGGGCACAGCGAGGCCATGCTCACCCGGTTCCCCGAGGTCCGGCTGATCGGCCTGGACCGCGACAAGGAGGCGCTGCGCCTGTCCGGCGAGCGGCTCGCCCCCTTCGGCGACCGGGCCACCCTGGTGCACGCCGTCTACGACGAGCTCCCCGAGGTCCTGGACCGTCTCGGCATTCCCTCCGCGCACGGCGTCCAGGGCGTCCTCTTCGACCTCGGCGTCTCCTCCATGCAGCTGGACGAGGCCGACCGGGGCTTCGCCTACGCCCAGGACGCCCCCCTGGACATGCGGATGGACCAGACCACCGGCATCAGCGCCGCCGAGGTCCTCAACACCTACCCGCCGGGCGAACTGGTGCGGATCCTGCGCGCGTACGGCGAGGAGAAGCAGGCCAAGCGGATCGTCTCCGCCGTGGTGCGCGAGCGCCAGAAGGGGCCGTTCACCAGCAGCGCCCGGCTGGTGCAGCTGATCCGCGACGCCCTGCCGCAGGCCGCCAAGCGCACCGGCGGCAACCCCGCCAAGCGCACCTTCCAGGCCCTGCGCATCGAGGTCAACGGCGAGTTGAGCGTCCTGGAGCGGGCGATCCCCGCCGCGGTGAAGGCCCTCGCCGTCGGCGGGCGGATCGGCGTGCTGTCGTACCACTCGCTGGAGGACCGGCTGGTCAAGCAGGTCTTCGCGGCCGGCGCCGCCTCCACGGCGCCGCCCGGACTGCCGATCGTCCCCGAGGAGTACCAGCCCCGGCTGAAGCTGCTCACCCGCGGGGCCGAGCTGCCCACCGAGGAGGAGATCGCCGAGAACCGGCGGGCCGCCCCCGCCCGGTTCCGCGGGGCGGAGCGCGTCAGGGAGGACGTCCGGTGACCACCGAGGGGCAAGGGGAGGACGGATGAGCGGGAAACCGCAGCTGCGGGGTCGCGCGGCACGGCTGGCGGCGCTGCTGCCCACCCGGGGAAGCCAGGCCGCCCGCACGCCGTTCGTGCTGCTGGTGGTCGCCCTGCTGGGCGGCGGGCTGATCACCCTGCTGCTGCTCAACTCGGCGCTCAGCGAGGGCTCGTTCCGCCTCTCCGACCTGCGCCGCGAGACCAAGACCCTGACCGACGACGAGCAGGCGCTGCAGCGCGACGTCGACGCCTACGCGGCGCCCGACGCGCTGGCGCGCCGTGCCCAGGAGCTCGGCATGGTCCCCGGCGGCGACCCCGCCTTCCTCCAGCCCGACGGCACCGTCCGCGGCAGGCCGCAGGCCGCCACCGGCGTCCCCTCGCCGCCCGCGCAGGCCTCGCCGTCCGCCTCGGCGACGGCGGCCGCCGGACCCGGCGGGTCGGCCTCCCCCTCCGGCAGCGGGGAACCGAAGGCCTCCGGCCCGGCGTCCCCCACGGCGCCGGGAACCGCGGCGGGGGCGGCCGCGTCCTCCCCGAACGCCGCCTCCACCGAACCGCGTTCTCCGACCCCCGGCAGGTGACGGAAGTGCCCGACAGGCAAGCCCAGCGACGCCGCGTCCCCGCGCCCGGCCGGCAGGCCCGGTCCGCCGGGTCGGCCGCCCGCCGCCCGTCCGGCTCCGGCGGCCGCGGCGGACGGCCCACGCCGCCGCGCCGCCCGTCCGGCCCCAAGCCGCTGCGGCTCGGCAGCCCGCGCCCCCGGCTCCGCCTGATCGGCCTCGCCCTGACCCTGGTGCTGTCCGCCTTCCTGGTGCGGCTGCTCCAGGTCCAGGCGGTGGACGCGAGCACCTACACGGCCAAGGCCCAGCAGAACCGCTACGTCGACCAGAAGGTCGAGGCGCAGCGCGGCGACATCACCGACCGCAACGGCGTCGCCCTGGCCAGCAGCGTCGACGCCGACGACATCACCGCCGACCCGACGATGTTCACCCGCAAGGCCACCGGCATCGACGACGCGCCCGAGCGGGCCGCCGAGCTGCTGGCCCAGGTGCTCGAGGCCGACGACCAGGAGCAGGCGGAGATCGCCCGCAAGCTGCGGACGAAGAACACCATGTACGTCCTCCTGGCCCGCCGGCGCACCCCGCAGGAGTGGCAGCAGATCGCCGACCTCAAGGCCGAACTCGCCCGCCAGGAGGGCAAGGACCCCGGTGTGGTCAACGTCCTGGCCGGCGTCTTCTCCGCGCCCAGCAGCAAGCGCGTCTACCCCAACCGCGACCTGGCCGGCTCCGTCCTGGGCTGGGTCGACGCCGAGGGCCGGGGCGGCGGCGGCATCGAGCGGCAGATGCAGGAGAGCCTTGCCGGCCGGGACGGGAAGATCCGCTACGCGCAGTCCGGCGGACGGCAGGTGCCCACCGCCGGGGGGAGCGAGAAGCCCGCGGTGCCCGGCTCCACCGTCGAGCTCACCCTCGACCGCGACATCCAGTGGGCCGCCCAGAAGGCCATCGGCGACCAGGTGGCCGCCTCGAAGGCCGACCGCGGCTACGTCATCGTCCAGGACACCCGCACCGGCGAGATCCTGGCCATGGCCAACGCCCCCGGCTTCGACCCCAACGACCTCTCGAAGGCCGACCCCGAGGCCCTGCGCAACGCCGCCGTGGAGGACGCCTTCGAACCCGGCTCCACCGCCAAGGTGATCTCCATGGCCGCGGTGCTCGACGAGGGCGTGGCCACCCCGGGAACCCACGTCACGGTCCCCAACCGGCTGCACCGCGGCGACCGGCTCTTCCGCGACGACATCGACCACGAGACCTGGCACCTCACGCTCAACGGCGTGCTCGCCAAGTCCAGCAACATCGGCACCATCATGGCCACCGGCCAGCTCGGCGGCACGCAGAAGGAGGCCAACCAGGTCCTCCACTCCTACCTGCGCAAGTTCGGCCTCGGACAGCCCACCGGGCTCGGCCTGCCCGGCGCCACCTCCGGCATCCTCGCCCCGCCCGGGGACTGGTCCACCTCGCAGCAGTACACGATCCCCTTCGGCCAGGGCGTTTCCGTCAACGCCCTGCAGGCGGCCTCCGTCTACTCCACGGTCGCCAACGACGGCGTGCGGGTCCAGCCCACCCTGGTCCGCGGCACCCGCGGCCCGGACGGCGGCTTCACCCCCGCGGAGGAGCCGCGCAGGACCCGCGTGGTCAGCGAGAAGACCGCCAGGACCCTCGCCCGGATGCTGGAGTCCGTGGTCGACGACGAGGAGGGCACCGGCACCAGGGCCCGCATCCCCGGCTACCGGGTGGCCGGCAAGACCGGCACCGCCAACCGGGTGGATCCCAGGACCGGCAACTACAGCGGCTACACCTCCTCCTTCGCCGGATTCGCCCCTGCCGACAAGCCGAGGGTCACCGTCTACTGCGTCATCCAGAACCCCACCGAGGGCAGCCACTTCGGCGGACAGATCTGCGGCCCCGTGTACAAGCAGGTCATGGAGTTCGCCCTGAAGACCCTCCAGGTCCCGCCCACCGGGAAGGAACCCGCCCGACTGCCCGTCACCTTCAAGCCCTGAGCTTTGCCGCACACCGTCAGCACGACCCAGAACAGCAGGAACGCCCGTGACGACGATCACCTCCGGTCCCGGCCCCGCCGACGGATCCGGTCACGCCCCGCCCGGCCCCTCGCTTCGCTCCGGAACCCCCGCGCCCGGTACGCTCACCGCCGTGCCACAAGCTGATCAGTCCCCCCACAACCAGAAACCCGCGGGGCCGCCGAGGCCCGCGCGGGTCGCCGCGACCCCCCTCGGCGAGCTGGCCCGGGCGCTCGGCGCCCCGGACCCGGCGAGCGGCGCCGAGGTCACCGGCATCACCCACGACTCGCGTGCGGTGCGGCCGGGCGACCTGTACGCGGCCCTGCCGGGCGCGCGCGCCCACGGCGCGGACTTCGCCGCCCAGGCCGCCTCCCTCGGCGCGGCCGCCGTGCTCACCGACCCGGCCGGCGCCGAACGCGCCGCGGCCACCGGGCTGCCGGTCCTCGTCACCGAGGACCCGCGCGGCCGGATGGGCGAACTCGCCGCCACCGTCTACGGCAGCCCCGGCGACGCCCTGCTCCAGATCGGCATCACCGGCACCTCCGGCAAGACCACCACCGCCTACCTGATCGAGGGCGGCCTGCGCACCGCGCGGTCCACCGGTCTGATCGGCACGGTCGAGATGCGTATCGGCGACGAGCGGATCAAGTCCGAGCGCACCACCCCCGAGGCCACCGACCTCCAGGCCCTGTTCGCGGTGATGCGCGAACGCGGCGTCGAGGCCGTCGCCATGGAGGTCTCCAGCCACGCCCTGGTGCTGGGCCGGGTGGACGGCTGCGTCTTCGACGTGGCCGTCTTCAACAACCTCAGCCCGGAACACATGGAGTTCCACCGGGACATGGAGGACTACTACCAGGCCAAGGCGAGCCTGTTCACCCCCGAGCGCAGCCGCCTCGGCGTGGTCAACACCGACGACGAGTACGGCCGCCGCCTCGCCCGTGAGGCCGGCGTCCCGGTGATCACCTACTCCGCCGACGGCAGCCCCGACGCGGACTGGCGCGCCGAGGACGTGCGCACCGGCGCCATGGACTCCACGTTCACCGCGGTCGGCCCCGAGGGCGAGCGGATCACCGCCCGCGCCCCGCTGCCGGGCTGGTTCAACGTGGCCAACACCCTCGCCGCGATCGTGGCGCTGGCCGCCGCCGGACTCGACCCGCAGGCCGCCGCCGACGGCGTCGCCGCGGTGCCCGGCGTCCCCGGCCGCCTCGAGCGCGTCGACGCCGGCCAGCCCTACCTGGCGGTCGTCGACTACGCCCACAAGACCGACGCCGTCGAGTCGGTGCTGCGCGCCCTGCGCCTGGTCACCGAGGGCCGCCTGCACGTGGTCATCGGCTGCGGCGGCGACCGCGACACGACCAAGCGCGGCCCGATGGGCGCCGCCGCGGCCCGTCTCGCCGACACCGCCCTGCTCACCTCCGACAACCCCCGCTCCGAGGACCCCCTGGCGATCCTCGCCGCGATGCTGGAGGGCGCCGCCTCGGTGCCCGCCCACGAGCGCGGCGAGGTCCGGGTCTTCGAGGACCGCGCCGCCGCCGTGGAGGCCGCCGTCGCCCTCGCCGGGCCCGGCGACACCGTGCTGGTGGCCGGCAAGGGCCACGAGCAGGGCCAGGACATCGCCGGCGTCGTCCGGCCCTTCGACGACCGCCAGGTCCTCCGCGAAGCCGTCCAGAAGACCCAGGCACCCCAGAAGACCCAGGGATGAACCAGTGATCGCCCTCTCCCTCGCCGAGATCGCAGAAGCCGTCGGCGGGCAGACGCACGACATACCGGATCCGTCCGTCCAGGTCACCGGACCGGTCGTCCGCGACTCCCGTGACGCGACGCCAGGAAGCCTCTTCGCCGCCTTCACGGGCGAACGCGTCGACGGCCACGACTTCGCGGCGCAGGTCGTCCAGGCGGGTGCGGTCGCCGTCCTGGCGTCCCGCCCCGTCGGCGTGCCCGCGATCGTCGTGGACGACGTCCAGACGGCCCTCGGAGCGCTCGCCCGCCATGTCGTGACCCGGCTCGGCGCGACCCTCGTCGCCCTCACCGGATCCGCCGGGAAGACCAGCACCAAGGACCTCATCGCCCAGGTGCTCGGCCGCAAGGCGCCCACGGTGTGGACGCCGGGCTCGCTCAACAACGAGATCGGACTCCCGCTCACCGCGCTCAGCGCCACCGAGGACACCCGTTTCCTGGTGCTGGAGATGGGCGCCCGCGGCATCGGCCACATCCGCTACCTCTGCGGCCTCACCCCGCCGCGGATCGGCGTCGTGCTGAACGTGGGCAGCGCCCACATCGGCGAGTTCGGCGGCCGCGAGCAGATCGCCCAGGCCAAGGGCGAGATGGTCGAGGCGCTGCCGTCCGCCGAGGACGGCGGCATCGCCGTGCTGAACATGGACGATCCGTACGTCAAGGCCATGGCCTCCCGTACCACGGCGAAGACGGTCTTCTTCGGCGAGTCGGACGAAGCGGACGTCCGTGCCGAGAACGTCCGACTCACGGACACCGGACGCCCCGCGTTCCGCCTCCACACACCCTCCGGGTGCAGCGATGTGACAATGCGCCTGTACGGTGAGCACCACGTGTCGAACGCGCTCGCCGCGGCCGCCGTCGCCCATGAGCTGGGCATGTCCGCGGAAGAGATCGCCCTCGCGCTCTCCGAGGCGGGCTCCCTCTCCCGCTGGCGGATGGAGGTCACCGAGCGCCCGGACGGCGTGACCGTCGTCAACGACGCCTACAACGCGAACCCCGAGTCCATGCGAGCAGCCCTGCGCGCGCTCGTCGCCATGGGTGAGACCGCACGGGCCAAGGGGGGCCGTACGTGGGCGGTGCTCGGCCAGATGGCCGAGCTCGGGGACGAGGCTCTCGCCGAGCACGACGCCGTCGGACGGCTCGCCGTCCGGCTCAATGTCGGCAAGCTCGTCGCGGTCGGTGGCCAGGAGGCCCGCTGGCTGCAACTGGGCGCATACAACGAGGGTTCGTGGGGTGAGGAGTCGGTGCACGTGTCCGACGCAGAGGCGGCGATCGACCTGTTGCGCAGCGAGCTGCGACCGGGGGACGTCGTCCTGGTGAAGGCTTCCCGGTCGGTGGGGCTCGAGAAGGTCGCCGAGGCGCTGCTCGAGGGTGAGGTCGCCGCCCGATGATGAATCAGATCCTGTTCGCGGGAGTCATCGGCCTCTTCCTGACTCTGATCGGCACCCCGCTGCTGATCAAGCTGCTGGCCAAGAAGGGCTACGGCCAGTACATCCGCGACGACGGCCCGCGCGAGCACCACAGCAAGCGCGGCACGCCGACCATGGGTGGCATCGCCTTCATCCTGGCGACGATCATCGCGTACTTCGCGGCCAAGCTGATCACCGGCAACGAGCTCACGCTCTCCGGTCTGCTGGTCCTCGGCCTGATGGCCGGCATGGGCCTGGTCGGCTTCCTCGACGACTACATCAAGATCGTCAAGCGGCGTTCGCTCGGCCTGCGGGCCAAGGCGAAGATGGCCGGACAGCTCATCGTGGGCGTCGCCTTCGCGGTGCTCTCGCTGCAGTTCGCGGACATCCGGGGCAACACCCCGGCCTCCACCCGGATCTCCTTCGTCGAGGACTTCGGCTGGTCGATCGGCCCGGTGCTGTTCGTGGTCTGGGCGCTGTTCATGATCCTCGCCATGTCGAACGGCGTGAACCTCACCGACGGCCTCGACGGCCTCGCCACCGGCGCCTCGGTGATGGTCTTCGGCGCCTACACCTTCATCGGCATCTGGCAGTTCCAGGAGTCCTGCGCCAACGCCGGCACGCTCACCAACCCGGGGGCCTGCTTCGAGGTACGGGACCCACTGGACCTCGCGGTGGTCGCCGCGGCCCTGATGGGCTCCTGCTTCGGCTTCCTGTGGTGGAACACCTCCCCGGCGAAGATCTTCATGGGCGACACCGGCTCGCTGGCCCTCGGCGGCGCGCTGGCCGGCCTCGCGATCTGCTCCCGCACCGAGCTGCTGCTCGCGCTGCTGGGCGGTCTGTTCGTCCTCATCACCATGTCGGTGGTCATCCAGGTCGGCTCCTTCAAGATGACCGGCAAGCGGGTCTTCCGGATGGCACCGCTGCAGCACCACTTCGAACTCAAGGGCTGGTCCGAGGTCCTGGTCGTGGTCCGCTTCTGGATCATCCAGGGCATGTGCGTCATCGTCGGACTGGGCGTCTTCTACGCGGGATGGGCGGCGAACAAGTGACCCACGGCCAGGAGTGGCGGGGCCCGCGGCAGGGAGGGGATCTTCGGGGGAAGAACGTCACGGTCGCCGGGCTCGGAGTCTCCGGCGTCCCGGCGGCCAAGGTCCTCGCGGGTCTGGGCGCGCACGTCACCGTCGTCAACGACGGCGACGACGAGCGCGCCCGCGCCCAGGCGGCCGAGCTCGCCGAGCTGGGCGTCACCGTCCGCCTCGGCGACGGCGACACTCTGCCGGACGGCGCCGAGCTGATCGTCACCGCGCCCGGCTGGCGGCCCGACAAGCCGCTGTTCGCCGCCGCCCGCGAGGCCGGCGTGCCGGTCTGGGGCGACGTCGAGCTCGCCTGGCGCCTGCGAGACCTCGACGGCCGCACCCCCGCCCCCTGGCTCTGCGTCACGGGCACCAACGGCAAGACCACCACCACCCGGATGCTCGCCTCCATCCTGGAGGCCGCCGGACTGCGCACCGCCGCCGTCGGTAACATCGGGGTCTCCCTGCTGGACGCCGTCCTCGGCGACACCGAGTACGACGTGCTCGCCGTGGAGCTCTCCAGCTACCAGCTGCACTGGGCGCCCTCGCTGCGCGCCCACTCCGCCACGGTCCTCAACCTGGCGCCCGACCACCTCGACTGGCACGGCTCCATGGAGGCGTACGCCGCCGACAAGGGCCGCGTCTACGAGGGCAACCAGGTCGCCTGCGTCTACAACGTGGCCGACAAGGCCACCGAGGACCTGGTCCGCGAGGCCGACGTCGAGGAGGGCTGCCGCGCCATCGGCTTCACCCTCGGCACCCCCGGTCCCTCCCAGGTCGGCGTCGTCGACGGCATCCTGGTCGACCGGGCCTTCGTCGAGAACCGGCAGAAGAACGCCCAGGAACTCGCCGAGGTCTCCGACGTGAGGCCGTCGGTGCCGCACAACATCGCCAACGCGCTGGCCGCGGCCGCGCTGGCCCGCGCCTTCGGCGTCCCGGCCGGGGCGGTCCGCGACGGGCTGCGGGCCTTCCGGCCCGACGCCCACCGCATCGCCCACGTCGCCGACGTGGACGGCGTCGCCTACGTCGACGACTCCAAGGCCACCAACACCCACGCGGCGGAGGCCTCCCTGGCCTCCTACGAGTCCGTGGTGTGGATCGCCGGCGGACTCGCCAAGGGCGCCACCTTCGACGAACTGGTCACCCGGGCCGCCGGCCGGCTGCGGGCGGTGGTGCTGATCGGCGCCGACCGCGCGCTGATCCGCGAGGCGCTGGAGCGCCACGTGCCCGAGGTGCCGGTGGTCGAGCTCGACCGCACCGACGAGGGCGCGATGGCCGCCGCGGTGGCCGAGGCCCGCGCACTCGCCCAGGAGGGCGACACGGTGCTCCTGGCGCCCGCCTGCGCCTCCATGGACATGTTCGTCAACTACAACGCCCGGGGCGAGGCGTTCGAGAGGGCCGTCGGCGAACTGGCCTGACCCGGAGGGCGGTCGCGGGGACTCCCCGGCCGCCCTTCGCCGTCCGCCGCGCCGGACCGTGCCCGGCGGGCGACCGCCGGGCCCGCCGGGTACGGCGGGTCGGACACGGGCGCCGGGGAAGGCGTGGTTGGATCGGTCGCCGATCGGAAGGGGTGCCATGGAACGCAACGGGACGAAGCGACCCGCGAGCCCGGGCTGCCGCGGTGCCCGCGTGCCGGCGCCCGCGGCGGCCAGGCCCGCCGAGCCGGTGCGGGAGAACCCGGTGCGCCGCACGGTCACCCGCGCCCGCAAGGCCTGGGACCGGCCGCTGACCGCCTACTACCTCATCATGGGCGGCAGTTCGCTGATCACCGTGCTCGGCCTGGTGATGGTCTACTCGGCCTCGCAGATCACCGCCCTGCGCTACTCGCTGCCCGGCACCCACTTCTTCCGCAAGCAGCTGCTCGCCGCCGTCATCGGCGGCGTGCTCCTGCTGGTGGCCTCCCGGATGCCGGCCAAGCTGCTCCGGGCGCTCGCCTACCCGATCCTCGCCTGCTCCGTCTTCCTGATGGTCCTGGTGCAGATCCCCGGGATAGGCGTGGCGGTCAACGGCAACCAGAACTGGATCTCGCTGGGCGGCAGTTTCCAGATCCAGCCGAGCGAGCTCGGCAAGCTCGCCCTGGTCCTGTGGGGAGCCGACCTGCTGGCCCGCAAGCAGGACAAGCGGCTGCTGACCCAGTGGAAGCACCTGCTGGTCCCGCTGGTGCCGGTGGCGTTCCTGCTGCTCGCCCTGATCATGATCGGCGGGGACATGGGAACCGCCATCATCCTCACCGCGGTCCTCTTCGGCCTGCTGTGGCTGGCCGGAGCCCCCACCCGGCTGTTCGCCGGGGTCCTGTCCGTGGCCGGCGCCATCGGCGTCTACTTCATCACCAGCAGCGACAACCGGATGGCCCGCCTCGCGTGCCTCGGCGCCACCGACCCCGGTCCCGACGACCGGTGCTGGCAGGCACTGCACGGCCTCTACGCGCTCGCCAACGGCGGCCTGTTCGGCTCGGGCCTGGGCGCGAGTGTGGAAAAATGGGGACAACTCCCGGAAGCGCACACGGACTTCATCTTCGCCGTCACCGGCGAGGAACTGGGTCTGGCGGGGACGCTGTCGGTGCTCGCCCTCTTCGCCGCTCTAGGCTATGCGGGCATCCGCGTGGCCGGACGCACGGAGGACCCCTTCGTACGGTATGCCGCGGGAGGCGTGACCACCTGGATCACGGCCCAGGCCATGATCAACATCGGTGCGGTGCTCGGCCTGCTGCCGATCGCCGGCGTCCCGCTCCCGCTGTTCTCCTACGGCGGATCCGCCCTGCTGCCGACCATGTTCGCCGTCGGGCTGCTGATCGCGTTCGCGCGTGACGAGCCCGCCGCGCGGGCGGCGCTTGCGATGCGCCAACCCCGCTTTGGTAAAAAGCGGGCGGGGAAGAACCGGCCGGTCCGGGAACCCCGTCGATGGAACACGATGCGACGGCGCGCTACGGCGCGTCCGTCCGGAGAGCGGTGAATTTCGGTGCATGTCGTACTCGCCGGCGGAGGAACCGCGGGCCACATCGAGCCCGCGCTCGCCCTCGCGGACGCCCTGCGCAGGCAGGACCCGACCGTGGGCATCACGGCCCTGGGCACGGAACGCGGTCTGGAGACGCGCCTGGTGCCCGAACGCGGCTACGAGCTGGCGCTGATCCCGGCGGTCCCGCTGCCGCGCAAGCCCACCCCTGAGCTGATCACCGTCCCCGGCCGGCTGCGCGGCACCATCCGGGCCGCCGAGGAGATCCTGGAGCGCACCAAGGCGGACGCCGTGGTCGGCTTCGGCGGCTACGTCGCCCTGCCCGGCTACCTGGCCGCCAAGCGCCTGGGCGTGCCGATCGTCATCCACGAGGCCAACGCCCGCCCGGGTCTGGCCAACAAGATCGGCTCCCGGTACGCCTCCCGCGTCGCGGTCGCGACCCCGGACAGCAAGCTGCGCGGGGCCCGCTACATCGGCATCCCGCTGCGCCGCTCCATCGCCACCCTCGACCGCGCCGCCGTGCGCGCCGAGGCGCGCGCCGCGTTCGGGCTCGACCCCAACCTGCCCACCCTGCTGGTGACCGGCGGCTCCCAGGGCGCCCGCCGGCTCAACGAGGTGGTCCAGCGGATCGCCCCGCGCCTGCAGCAGTCCGGCGTCCAGATCCTGCACGCGGTCGGCCCGAAGAACGAACTGCCCCAGGTCCACCAGATGCCGGGGATGCCCCCGTACATCCCGGTGAGCTACCTGGACCGGATGGATCTCGCCTACGCGGCGGCGGACATGATGCTCTGCCGCGCCGGCGCGATGACCGTCGCCGAGCTCTCCGCCGTGGGCCTGCCGGCCGCCTACGTCCCGCTGCCCATCGGCAACGGCGAACAGCGGCTCAACGCCCAGCCGCTGGTCAAGGCGGGCGGCGGCATGCTGGTCGACGACGCGGAGCTGACGGAGGACTGGGTCCTGCAGAACGTCATGCCCGTGCTCACCGACCCGCACCAGCTCTACCAGATGTCCCGCGCCGCCGCGGAGTTCGGCCGCCGGGACGCCGACGAGCTCCTCGTCGGCATGGTCTACGAGGCCATCGCCGAGGCCCGTCGCGCCTGACCGCCCGCAGGCGGTGGGGGCGGGGAGCGGACCCGGCAGTACGCACGACGCAGCACGACGGAGGGCAGGGAGCGTGGCCGCAGCGACGACGGAGGCCGAACGCGGTGACCGCCGCCCGGGCCCGGCCGAGAAGGCCGGGCCCGGCGGCCCCTCCTGGCGCGGCCGCCTCCCCGCCCCGCCGAGCCGGCGCACCCTGGTGGTCGCCGGCGCGGTGGCGGCGGTGCTGGCCGCCGGCATCGTCTGGCTGCTGTACGGCTCCGCGTGGCTGCGGGTCGGCGAGGTGGGCGTCGCCGGCACCCGCGTGCTCGGGGAGGACGAGGTGCGCCGCGCGGCCGCCGTCCCCGACGGGCTGCCGCTGGCCTCGGTGGACACCGAGGCGGTCGAGGCGCGGGTGCGCGGGGCGCTGCCCCGGGTGAAGTCGGTGGAGGCGGAACGGGACTGGCCGCACGGCGTCACCCTGCGGGTCACCGAGCGCACCGCCGTGCTGCTCCTCGCGGAGCGCGACGGCTTCACCGAGGTCGACGCCACCGGCGTCCGGTTCGCCACCCTGCCCAAGGCCCCCGGCTCCGTGCCGCTGCTCGAACTGGACCCGGCCTCCGCGCGGTCCGCCACCTCGACGCTGCGCCGGTTCGGCCGCGACCGGCTGGTGCGCGAGGCGGTCCGGGTCGCCCGCGACATCCCGGACCCGGTGGCCCGCTCCACCAGGACGGTCAAGGTCCGTACCTTCGACGCCTTCTCGCTGGAACTGAAGGACGGACGCACCGTCCGCTGGGGCAGCCCGGAGGACGGCGCGGCGAAGGCCCGTACCCTGCGGGCCCTGATGAAGGCAACCCCAGGGGCCCGGCACTTCGACGTCAGTGTCCCCTCCGCCCCTGCGTCATCAGCGAGTTGACGCACATCAGCGCAGGCCAGCACCCGGACTGGGCAGTCACGCGCTTGATCACATAGGGTGAAAAGAAAAGCGGGAGGTTCGGCGTGTTCGTTGAACGTGCGCCACTTGTCGACCTAGTGTCCTGTTCGGAATAGTCCAGGGAACAGACACACTGGTAACCCTAAACTTCACCGTTAGGGTTCGGGTCGGCGTTCGGACCGTCCCATTCGGCATCAGCCGGCGCACCGCGGGGAACCCGCGAGGCGTCCGGCACGTAACTCGAGGCGAGAGGCCTTCGACGTGGCAGCACCGCAGAACTACCTCGCAGTCATCAAAGTCATCGGTGTCGGCGGCGGTGGTGTCAATGCCATCAACCGGATGATCGAGGTCGGTCTCAAGGGCGTCGAGTTCATCGCCATCAACACCGACGCTCAGGCGCTGTTGATGAGCGACGCCGACGTCAAGCTCGACGTCGGCCGCGAACTCACCCGCGGACTCGGCGCCGGCGCCAACCCGGCGGTCGGCCGCAAGGCCGCCGAGGACCACCGTGAGGAGATCGAGGAGGTCCTCAAGGGGGCCGACATGGTCTTCGTGACCGCCGGCGAGGGCGGCGGCACCGGCACCGGCGGCGCGCCCGTCGTGGCCAACATCGCCCGTTCGCTGGGCGCGCTGACCATCGGCGTGGTCACCCGCCCGTTCACCTTCGAGGGGCGCCGCCGCGCCAACCAGGCGGAGGACGGCATCGCCGAACTCCGCAACGAGGTGGACACCCTCATCGTCATCCCCAACGACCGGCTGCTGTCCATCTCGGACCGCCAGGTCTCGGTCCTCGACGCCTTCAAGTCGGCCGACCAGGTCCTGCTCTCCGGCGTCCAGGGCATCACCGACCTGATCACCACCCCGGGTCTCATCAACCTCGACTTCGCCGACGTCAAGTCCGTGATGTCCGAGGCGGGCTCCGCCCTGATGGGCATCGGCTCCGCCCGCGGCGACGACCGCGCGGTGGCCGCCGCCGAGATGGCCATCTCCTCGCCGCTGCTCGAGGCGTCCATCGACGGCGCCCGCGGCGTCCTGCTCTCCATCTCCGGCGGTTCCGACCTCGGTCTGTTCGAGATCAACGAGGCGGCCCAGCTGGTCAGCGAGGCGGCCCACCCCGAGGCCAACATCATCTTCGGCGCGGTCATCGACGACGCGCTCGGCGACGAGGTCCGGGTCACCGTGATCGCCGCCGGGTTCGACGGCGGCCAGCCGCCCGCCAAGCGGGAGAACGTCCTCGGCTCGGCCTCCGCCAAGCGCGAGGAGCCGGCCGCCCCGTCGCGGCCCGCCGAGCCGGCGCGCCCGTCCTTCGGGTCGCTCGGCAGCGTGACCCCCAAGGAGGAGCCCCCGGCTCCGGCCGCCCCGGCCCCCGAGCCGGTGGCCGAGCAGCGTCCGGCCGCCACCCCGGTGACGCCGGTCGTCCCCCCGCTCCCGCAGTCCCGCAGCTACCCGGACAGCATGGCCGAGGAGCTCGACGTCCCGGACTTCCTGAAGTGACACTCCCGAAGTGATAGATCAGCGCGAGAGCGTCAGCGGCGCGCACTTCGCCTTCACCGACAGGTGGGGCGGGGTGAGCGCCGCTCCGTATGAGGAGCTCAACCTCGGCGGCGCGGTCGGCGACGACCCCGCCGCCGTCCTGGCCAACCGCGGCCGGGCCGCCCGCTCCCTGGGCCTGGACCCGGGCCGGGTGGTCTGGATGAACCAGGTCCACGGCGCCGACGTGGCCGAGGTCGACGGGCCCTGGGGCGACGGCGCGGACATCCCGTCGGTGGACGCCCTGGTCACCGCCCGCCCGGGCCTGGCTCCGGCGGTCCTCACCGCGGACTGCGTCCCCGTCCTGCTCGCCGACCCGGTGGCCGGCGTCGTCGCCGCGGCGCACGCCGGGCGGCCGGGCATGGTGGCCGGCGTCGTCCCGGCGGCGGTCGAGGCGATGACGAAGCTGGGCGCCGACCCCTCCCGGATCGTGGCCCGGACCGGGCCGTCGGTGTGCGGGCGGTGCTACGAGGTGCCGGAGCGGATGCGCGAGGAGGTCGCCGCCGTCGAACCGGCCGCCCACGCCGAGACCTCCTGGGGCACGCCCGCGGTCGACGTGGCCGCCGGGGTGCACGCGCAGCTGGCGAGGCTGGGGGTGCGTGACGCCGGGCGGTCGCCGGTGTGCACCATGGAGTCGCGTGATCATTTCTCGTACCGTCGCGACCGGACCACCGGCCGGCTCGCCGGGTACGTCTGGCTGGACTGAAGAGGCATGACGGAGAGCGGAACGAAAGAGCGCGGCGAGGAACTCGCGGCGAACCTGGCCCGGGTCCGGGACCGGATCGCCGCGGCGTGCGACGCCGCGGGGCGGGCACACGACGAGGTGACCCTGATCGTGGTCACCAAGACGTATCCGGCGAGCGACGTGCGGATCCTGGCGGAGCTCGGGGTGCGGCAGGTGGCCGAGAACCGGGACCAGGACGCCGCTCCGAAGGCGGCGGACTGCGCCGATCTGCCCCTTTCCTGGCACTTCGTCGGTCAGTTGCAGACCAACAAGGTCCGTTCTGTGGCCGGTTATGCCGACATGGTGCAGTCCGTCGACCGCGCCCGGCTGGTCACCGCCCTCTCCAAGGAGGCGGTGCGCCGAGGCCGGGAGATCGGCTGCCTGATCCAGGTCGCGCTGGACGCCGAGGAGAAGGAGCGCGGGGAACGCGGCGGCGTGGCGCCCGGCGGGGTCGAGGAACTGGCCGCGCTGATCGCCTCGTCGGAGGGTCTCCGCCTCGGCGGACTGATGACCGTCGCCCCGCTCAGCGGTCCGTACGCGGGGCGTCAACGGGCCGCGTTCGACAGACTGATGGATTTGTCGACTGCCCTGCGCCGAGCCCATCCGACTGCAACCATGGTGTCGGCCGGGATGAGTGCGGACCTCGAAGAGGCTGTGGCGGCCGGGGCGACACACGTACGCGTCGGCAGCGCGGTGCTCGGAGTCCGTCCCGGGCTCGGGTAACGTCGCCAAGAGTCGGACCACAACAGAAAATATGGTCTTTACCGCCGAATGGCGGGCAGAACGACCTCGTGGATCGCGGGGACGTGGCAGTCGTCAGCCGATCCACCACAGAGCGGAGGACTCAGAGCATGGCCGGCGCGATGCGCAAGATGGCGGTCTACCTCGGCCTCGTGGAGGACGATGGGTACGACGGCCGGGGTTTCGACCCCGACGACGACTTCGAACCGGAGCTCGATCCCGAGCCGGAGCGTGACCGTCACCGACACGAATCAGTACACACGTCGCACAGTTCACACTCGTCCCATGGTTCGCACCAGCCCCAAAGGGAAGAATCGGTGCGAGTGGTGCAGCCCCCGGCACCGCGCGAACCGGCTCCGGTGACCGTCGCCCCCGCGGCGGAAACCAGCCGACCCGCGCGGATCGCCCCCGTGGCGTCCATCACACAGGAACGTCAGAGTCTGGAGAAGAGCGCGCCGGTGGTCATGCCCAAGGTCGTGTCGGAGCGGGAGCCCTACCGGATCACCACTCTTCACCCGCGGACCTACAACGAAGCCCGTACCATCGGGGAACACTTCCGTGAGGGCACGCCGGTGATCATGAATCTGACTGAGATGGATGACACAGACGCGAAGCGACTTGTCGACTTTGCGGCCGGTTTGGTGTTTGGTCTTCACGGCAGCATCGAGCGGGTGACGCAGAAGGTGTTCCTCCTGTCTCCTGCTAACGTCGATGTCACGGCGGAGGACAAGGCCCGCATCGCAGAGGGCGGGTTCTTCAACCAGAGCTGAGACATATCGGGTGACGCAGGACACAGGGGAGAGGGAAGCAGCAAATCATGAGCGTGTTCTGGGACGTGGTCTACATCGCGCTGATGTGCTTCCTCCTTGTGCTGATCTTCCGGCTGGTCATGGACTACGTGTTCCAGTTCGCCCGCTCGTGGCAGCCCGGAAGGGCGATGGTGGTCGTATTGGAGGCCACCTACACTGTCACCGATCCACCGCTCAAGCTTCTGCGGCGGTTCATCCCGCCGTTGCGTCTCGGGGGCGTGGCGCTCGATCTGTCCTTCTTCGTGCTGATGATCATCGTCTACATCCTGATCTCCGTCGTGAGCCGGCTGTGAGCGCGATGTGAATGACGTTCCTGCCGAAAGCCGACGACTACGTTGAGGTGAAGAGATGCCGTTGAGCCCCGAGGACGTGCGGAACAAGCAGTTCACGACCGTCCGCCTCAGGGAAGGCTACGACGAAGACGAGGTCGATGCCTTCCTCGATGAGGTCGAAGCCGAACTGACCCGACTGCTCCGGGAGAACGAGGACCTGCGCGCCAAGCTGGCCGCGGCGACCCGTGCCGCCGCGCAGAACCAGCAGGGCATGCGCAAGGGTCCCGAAGGGCCCGGCGGCCCGCAGGGCCCCGGCGGCCCCCAGGACCAGGGTCAGGGCATGCGCGGTCCCGGTGGACCTGTGCCCGCCGGGATATCAGGACCCCCGCAGCAGCACGGCGGCCCCATGGGTGGCCCGCCGCAGCTGCCGAGCGGTGCCCCGCAGCTTCCCGCCGGCCCGGGCGGCGGCCCTCAGGGTCACGGCGGTCCCCAGGGCCACGGCGGCCCTCAGGGTCCCGGCGGCCACGGTCCGCAGGGTCCCGGCCCGATGGGCCAGGGTGGTCCGGGTCCGATGGGCCAGGGTGGCCCCGGTCCCATGGGCCAGCCGATGCACGGCCCCGGTCCGATGGGCGGCCCCATGGGCGGTCCCGGCGGCCCGATGGGCGGCCCCGGCCAGGGTCCCGGTGGCGACAGCGCCGCGCGCGTCCTGTCGCTGGCCCAGCAGACCGCCGACCAGGCGATCGCCGAGGCCCGTTCCGAGGCCAACAAGATCGTCGGCGAGGCCCGCAGCCGCGCCGAGGGTCTCGAGCGTGACGCCCGTGCCAAGGCCGACGCGCTGGAGCGGGACGCGCAGGAGAAGCACCGCGTCGCGATGGGCTCCCTGGAGTCCGCCCGCGCCACGCTGGAGCGCAAGGTCGAGGACCTGCGCGGCTTCGAGCGCGAGTACCGCACGCGGCTGAAGTCCTACCTGGAGTCGCAGCTGCGTCAGCTGGAGTCCCAGGCGGACGACACGCTGGCCCCGCCGCGGACGCCGGCTCCGACGGGCGCCCCGTCGCTGCCGCCCCCGCCGCCGGCCCCGTCGATGGCTCCGGCCGGTGCCGGGTCCGCGTTCGGCGGCGGTCCGATGAACGGTGGTCCGGGTCCGTCCTCCGCCTTCGGCGGTGGTCCGGGCAACGGGCAGCCGCAGATGTCGCCGGCCATGACGCAGCCGATGGCGCCGGTGCGGCCGCAGGGTCCCGGTCCGATGGGCCAGGCTCCCTCGCCGATGCGTGGGTTCCTGATCGACGAGGACGACAACTGACGGCCCGCGGTTAGCGGTACGGCACGCCTGTCGTCGGCGTTCGGTAGGGCGGTGGGCCCGACCCCCCGGGGGGGGGGGCCCCCCCGTTTGGGGGCCCCCCCGGCCGGGCGGGGGGGTTTTAACAAAAAGCCGGGCCGCCCCGGGGGGGGGGGGTTTGAGGCGGG
>NZ_JBHTVQ010000038.1:0-78653 GCF_042792855.1 Streptomyces sp. NPDC056600 | reverse complement strand
CTGCCCTGGCAGTGAATCCGCGGCTCACCGGCGGGGGACCCAGGCAGCACCCCCGGGCAGGGTCAGGTGGGCAGGGGGGCGGCCGCGTCCGGGGTCAGCAGGCCGGCCATGAGGTCGCCGTCCCGTTCCAGGCGGGCCAGGACGTCCGGCGCCCGCAGGGTCAGCCGTTCCGGCGCGCCGGAGGCGACCTCCTCCCACGACACCGGCGCCGACACCGCCGCCGTGGGCCGCGCCCGCACCGTGTACGGCGTGGCCGTCGTCTTCTTCGCCGCGTTCTGGCTCCAGTCGACGAACACCTTCCCCGGCCGCAGGCTCCGCGTCATCCGGTGCAGCACCAGCCGCGGCATCGCCGCCTCCGCCTCGACCGCCAGCGCCTTCGCGTACGCGCTGGTCCGCTCGGACGACGCGCCCCGCACCGCCGCCAACAGGTGCAGGCCCTTGGAACCGGAGGTCTTCGGATACGCCTCGATCCCGTCCCCGGCCAGCCGGTCCCGCAGCCACAGGGCCACCTCGCAGCACTCCTCCAGCCCGGCCGGCGGCCCGGGGTCCAGGTCGAACACCAGCCGGTCCGCCTCCCCCGGGGCGTCGGCGAGCCACTGGTGGGTGTGGAACTCGGTCACCAGGTTGGCCGCCCACATCAGCGAGGGGAGGTCCTGCACCATCACCATCCGCGAGGGCCCGTCCGACCGCGGAACGTCCGCGGTGGTGACCCACTCGGGCGTACCGGGCGGCACGTTCTTGGAGAAGAACACCTGACCGTGCGGCCCGTCGGGATACCGCAGGAAGGACACCGGCCGGTCCCGCAGATGCGACAGCAGCGCCCCCGCGGCCGTCGCGTAGTAGTGCAGCAGTTCCCCCTTGGTGAAGCCGTCCTCCGGATGGATCACCTTCTCCAGGTTGGAGAGCGGGATCCTCCGCCCCTCCACCTCTGTGATCGGCGTCATACGATGAGAATCCCACGCATCATGGCCATATCGGTGCAACTCCGTCGAAAGGGTGCTGAACGTGCGATCGATCTGGAACGGCGCCATCTCCTTCGGCCTGGTCAGCATCCCGATCAAGCTGGTGAACGCGACCGAGAACCACAACGTCTCCTTCCGGCAGATCCACACCGAGGACGGCGGCCGGATCCGCTACCGCAAGGTCTGCGAGCTGGAGGACAAGGAGGTCAGCCAGTCCGAGATCGGCAAGGCGTACGAGGAGTCCGACGGCTCGATGATCCCCATCACCGACGAGGACCTCCAGCAGCTCCCCATCCCCACCGCCAAGACCATCGAGATCGTCGCCTTCGTGCCGTCCGAGCGGATCGACCCGATGCAGATGGAGTCCGCCTACTACCTCGCGGCCGGCGGCGCGCAGGCCGCCAAGCCGTACACGCTGCTGCGGGAGGCGCTCAAGCGCAGCCACAAGGTCGCCATCGCCAAGTTCGCCCTGCGCGGGCGGGAGCGGCTGGGGATGCTGCGGGTGGTGGAGGAGGCGATCGTCATGCACGGCCTGCTGTGGCCCGACGAGATCCGCCAGCCGGCGGGCGTGGCCCCGGAGGGCGACGTCAAGATCCGTGACCAGGAGCTGGACCTCGCGGACGCGCTGATGGACACGCTCGGCGAGGTCGACATGGACGACCTGCACGACGAGTACCGCGAGGCGGTGGAGGAGATGGTCGCCGCCAAGGCCTCGGGCCAGGAGGCGCCGGCCGTGCCGGAGGCCCCCGCGGGCGGCGGCAAGGTGCTCGACCTGATGGCCGCGCTGGAGAACAGCGTCCGCGCGGCGCAGGAGTCCCGCGGCGAGAGCGGGGAGGTGCGCGAGATGAACCGGTCGCGCACGACGCCGAAGGACACCTCCGGCAAGAAATCCACCTCCACGGCGGCGAAGAAGTCCACCGCCAAGAAGACGGCCTCCTCCCGCGCCGGTTCCGGGGGCTCGGGTTCCGCCTCCTCCAAGAAGTCCACCAGCTCCGGCGGCGGGGGCAAGAAGGCGGCCGCGAAGAAGACCCCCGCGAAGAAGGCGGCTTCGCGCAAGCGGTCCGCCTGAGACCAGGGGTCTGGCGCCTGGGGCCCGAGCTGAGACCAGGGGCCTGGGGCCCGAGGCCGGGAGACCTCACGCCCGGCAGGCCCGTCAGAGTTCCTGCGCGGGCCAGTTGAGGAGGCGGGCGCCGATCGCCGCGGTCTGCAGCGTGTACCGCTGCGCGGGGTCCGCCGCGTCCGCGCCCGTCAGCTTCCGGATCCGCTCCAGCCGGTACGTCAGCGCCCGCACGCTCAGCGACAGCCGCCGCGCCGCCTCGGCCGCCACGCACCCGGAGTCGAAGTACGCCGTGAGCGTGTCCAGCAGCGGCTGCGCCCCGCCCCGGGCCCCCCGCAGCGGTCCCAGCGCGCTCAGCACCAGGTCCGCCAGCGCCTGCCGGTCCCGCGCCAGCACCGGGTAGACCAGCAGGTCCGCCGCCATCAGCACCGGCCCGTCGAACCCCAGCCGCTCCGCCATCTCCAGGGTGCTCAGCGCCTCCTCGTACGACTGGACGACGCCCCCCGGGCCACCGTGGGACCGCCCGACCGCCACCCGCCCGCCGTCCGTCGCCGCGAACGCCTGCTTGGCGAACCAGTTGAGGACGTCCTCCGCGTCGCCCGGCGCGACGCACAGCAGCCGGCCGTCCTTGGTGGTGACCAGGATGCGCCGGCTGTCGAACCGCGCGGTCACCGCCCGCGCCACCCGCCGCGGCACCGCGTCGCCCTCCTCGTACGCGGCCGGCCCTTCGGCCACCGCCACCGCGTGCGCCCGCGCCAGCCGCAGCCCGAACCGTTCGGCGCGCTCGGCCAGCCGGCCCAGATCGCTGCGGCCGAGCAGCAGGTCGTCGATGAACTCCCGCCGCGCCGCCTCCTCCTGGCGGATGGCCTGCCGCTGCGCCCGCTCGTACCCCTCGGCGAACGAGTCGACCGCCTGCTGCACCGCGGCCAGCGCGCAGTCCGCCGAACTCGAGGCCGCGGCCCACCCGTTGGCGGAGGAAGGCCACGCGTCCCGGGCCGCCGCGAGGTGCGCGCTGACCATCCTGCGCAGCCCCAGCCCGGCCTCCGCGGCCTGCTCGCCCAACTCGCGCCGCGACTCCAGCTCGTCGCGGCTCAGACGGCGCCCGGTGGCCGCGACCTCCGCGAGTATCCGGTCGAACCCCGCCAGGAACGTCGCCGGTTCCACCCCGGACGGCATCGCCCCACCCCCGATCTTGACGTGTTCTTGACGCTTCTCCGGAAGGCTGACCTTAGTCAACGCTGCCGGAATGCGGCAATGCGGGGGCGTGGCACCGCAGTTCATGATGAGGGGAGGGAGCACGACGGATGACTCCGGTTCCGGACCCCGGCAGTGCGCGGCCGTCCGGGACCGGAGCCCTCGTCCGAGCCCTACGCGTCGCGTGGACCGCACCGGCTGTCGGTGCCCCGTGCCACGCTGCACCGCGACCACGACCACGACCACGACCGCCCCCTGACCGCGACCGAGCCGCCCGCCTCCGCACGCCCGGGCCGGCCCGCCTCCGCACGCCCGCGAAGGAAGGAGATCCTCCGATGGCCCCTTACCTGATCCCCGTGGCCCCCGCCCTCCTGCTGATCGCCGTCTCCACGGCGTTCCAGATGCGCCGCGACCGCCGCTGCGTCGAGGCATTCCTGCCGTGTGACGAGAACGAGCCGTTGAGCTGACGGTCCACCGGTTTCGGCCCCGTCGGCCTCCACGTTTCGCTAGGGTCCCCGACGGACCGGCAGCCCTCCACCTGGCTGCCCGTCCGTATGCCCGTCGACCGAGAAGGCCTCGCCGTGTCATCCGAACGCCCGCAGTCCGCCGCGCCCGACACCACCGTGGGCGGCGGCCCCGCCCCGGCGGTCCGCCGTCACCGTCTGCTCCGCGTGCGCGCGGTCCTCACGGTGTGCGCCCTGGCCTCCACGGTGCTGCTCACCGCCGCCTGCGGAGACAGTTGCGCCTCCACCACGCGCAAGGGGCGCTCCGGCGGATCGTCGGGCGGCTCCTCGTCCTGCTCGGGGTCCACCGGCTACAGCGGGAGCCACCACAACGACTACGACGATGACGACGACTACGGATCGGGCTCCGGATCCGGCTCGGACGACTCCTCGGACGCCTCCGGGTCCGACGACTACTCGCCTCCGGCCGAGAGGTTCCCCGCCCAGGCGCGGCCCGGCAACGCCACCCAGATGCTCACCGTGCAGCTGAACGCCCAGTACGGTCCCGAACTCACCGCTTGGCGCAAGGACGCGAACGGCGACTGGGCCGTGGCCTTCTCCGCCTTCTCGCCGGGCGAGTTCGACTACGACATCCCCGACGGCACCTACCCCGTCACGACCGCGTTCGGCAACGCCGAGCCCCCCTCCGGCACGACGTTCCCCTACCGCCGCGTCACCACGGGCACGTACCAGGGCCTCAAGCTGCCGGTGCCGGACGAGAGTCCGCTCTACGGCATCGTCGTCGACACGGACAGGCCGGAGAGCACGCTCGTCCACGGCACCGTCACCCCCGGCGAGGCGGACATGGGCATCAGCGACACCGACATGGAACGCGTGCTGACCTGGCTGAACCCGACCGCGCACCCGCGCATCGCCTTCATCGGCGGCTACGGCGACTAGGCCGGCCGGGAGGCCGGTCGGTCAGTGGTCCGGCCGGTCAGCGGTCCGGCCGGTCAGTAGTCCGGGAACTGGACGAGCCGGTCCTTCCGCCCCGTGATCTCCGGCTGGTACACCTCGGCGTCCCAGTCCTCGCGCTCCACCGGCTCGAGCCCGATCGACACGGCCCCCTGCCGCACCCCGAACGCCTCCTGCACCGCCTCCGAGACCCGGGCCGCCAGCCGCGCCCGGGTCTCGTCGTCGAGGTCCTTGGGGAAATGCTTGATGATCACGTGCGGCATCCGCCGGTCCTCCGTCTCGTCGTCGGCGTCAACCTTCGCAGGCGCCCTCGGCGCTCGTGACGGTGACCCACCGGTAGCGGATCGAGAGGCGTCCGCCGGCCGTTCCGGTCAGCGTCACGCAGAACTCGGCGTCGGTGCCGTCGGCGGACACGGTGAAGGAGCCCTCGTACCAGCCGGGTTCCCTCTGCTGCCCGCCGCTCAGGTCGACCGTCCCCTCGTACTTGCCGCCCGCCCGTTCGATGATCGCCCGCAGTGATTCCTCCGGGTCGTCGATACCGGGCCATGCGGTCGCCGACGCCTCCCGCGCGGACCCGCGGCGCTCACCGCCTCCCGGAGCTCGCCGGCGTTCCATCGGTCCCGGCCGGTGAAGAGCCCGGGCCGCATCACCGCCGTCATGACGACCACCCCGATCACCACGCTGCCGACGGCGAGAGCCCGCCCGACCGGGTTCCGCAGGTTGTACGCGTATCGCCCGTGCCGTCCGACCCGTGCGAACACGGGCTCCCCGCCCTCACCCGGGCGCCCCTGCTCACCCATCCCGTTCCCCTTGCCGGTCTCCGTGGCCCGCGCTACCGCTTGGCGGCCCGGTAAAGGCGCTGAAGCTCGGTCAGCCGCTCCGGCCGCTTCGCCCCGTTGAGCTCTGCCAGCAGGCCGTCCGGGCACAGCTCGTAGTGGTCGCCCCAGTAGTGCCGGCCCCGGTTGTCCCAGATCCGGTACCCGCCCGGCACCCCACGGGCCACGTAACGCCGCTTGGCCACTCTGCCTCCTGTCCTCCCCGGCCGGGGCACAGCAGGACAGGGCGACGTCGAGGCGCAGCCCGATATCCGAGGGCGTCGTCCCACCGGTTCCTGACACCATGCCGCCATGGCCACCCCGTCACCCGACCCCGCGTACGCGATCACCACGATGTACTCCGTGCCCGACGACGCCTGGTACCTGGAGCTGGACCTCGTCGGCACACAGCGCGCCGTCGTCACCGCGATCGTCCCGGACGAGGACCCGGCACGGGAGCCGACGGTCTGCTTCGAGGCGCGGTCGCCGGTGAAGCACCTCGACGTCCCGTACGCGGTGATGGCCTGGTTCATGTCCGTCGTCGAGAAGGAGATCCACCGCTCCCGAGCCTGGATGCGGCTGCGCCCGGATCTGGTGGAGGTGGTCCACGGCCTCCGCCAGGAGCACCTCGGCATCGTGTCGGACGACGACTTCGACGACGTCCTCGCCGAGCTGCGCGGCACCGTGGCGGAGCCGGACCTCCCCGCCGTCCTCGCGGCCGCCTTCGGGAGGACGCCGGACGGGGGCTTCGTGAGCGGCGACCTCACCGCGCCCTGAGGTGCTGGACCGGCGGGGCGGTGTTCCGGGAGGACCACCGCAACCCCGTCGAGGACTACGAGACGGTCCTGGCGCTCAAGGAGCCGGGCTGGAAGGTCACCGCCAACCAGCTCGGCGTCGCCTGCACCGACCTCATGCCGACCCTGCGCGAGCCGGCTGGACGTAGTTCACCTGGCACACCATCGTCACCATGCTGCTGGGTGCCCTCGGCTTCTCGTACATCCTGGGCCACGGTGCCGCCCAGATGATCACCGTCGCCCGCCACGGCCTCGCGGACCGCCCGTTGCTGCTCGCCCTCCTGGCCTTCTGGGTCCTCTCCTTCGTCGTCAAGTCGTACGTGACCCACGTATCGGCGTGGAAGTAACCCGAGAAGGCACGCACATGAACTCGCTCAAGGGCTTCGGAGTCCTCGCCGTGCTCGGCGGTCTGATCGATGCGATGAGCAGGGTCGGCGGCTTCGACCGGCTGGTGCTGGTCTTCACCGTCGCGGTGGTGACCGGCTCGGTCCTGCTGTGGGCGGCCTCGGCCCCGCCGGGCCCGTCAGGACCGCCGCGCCGCCCGCGGGCTGGGCCGTGGCGTCTTGCGCCGGGCGGCCCGGGGCTGAACCTCGGCCCGGGTCGACTCCCGGCGCTGGGTCAGTTCTGCGGAGCCGCCCATGCCTCGGGGGCGAAGTGCTGCGCGTCGTCGAGCCACGGCGTCTCGTCCTCCCCGAAGTCGGGGGCCTGGAACGGCTGGGTCACCGGAGGGGGTGACGACACGGCGGCTGTGCTGTGCTGCTGGGACGCCCCGTCCGGGGCGGAGAACAGCGAGGAGAGTTCGATGAGGGGGACTTCCGTTCGGTGACGGGCCCGCGAGAATCGCGGAACCCGGGTGTCGTGGCTTCCGGCCGGCCGGCCGTGGCCGGTGGCCAGGCGCGACGACGGCGCGGAGGCGCAGGTCTAGAGCTTGCTCATCTTGGCGTACGGGCTCAGGATCCGCTCCTGCGTAGGACCGAAGTCCACCAGCGCGGCGATCCCGTCCTCGATGCCGATCACCCGGCCGAGACCGAACAGGTCGTGCGTGACCCGGTCGCCCACGGCGAAGTGCTTGAGGGGAGGCGCGACCGGAGCCTTGAACGGGCTGGTCGGCAGATGACGTTTAGGTGCTGCTGACTTTGTCATTACTGCCAGTATGCGCCCGACGGGGCGGCTGGGGAGGACCTTGTTCCTGTGAATTGTGCCCGGAGCGGGCGGGGGAGGGGTCCGGCGGCCGTCCGGGCACGCGAAAAGCCCCCCGGCGGGTGCCGGAGGGCCTCTCGTTCACGTGCTGCGGCGACGCTTCCACGAGCCGAGGCGTCCGCGGTCGGTGGGACGACCGGTCAGATCTTCAGGCCGTGGTTGGCGAGGAACTTGGCCGGGTCGACGGCCGAACCGTAGTTGGCGGTCGTGCGGATCTCGAAGTGCAGGTGAGGACCGCTGGAGTTGCCGGTGTTGCCGGACAGGGCGATCTGCTCGCCGGTGTTCACCTTCTCGCCGACGCTCACCTGGATCTTGGAGAGGTGGGCGTACTGCGAGTAGGTGCCGTTGTCGTGCTTGACGACGATGGCGTTGCCGTAGGCGGGGCCGTCGCCCGCGCCCCAGCCGCCGGCCTTGACGACGGTGCCCTCGTGGGCGGCGAAGACCTTGGTGCCGGTCGGGACGGCGAAGTCCTGGCCGGAGTGCTTGTGCGCCCACATGCCGCCGTTCTGGGCGAAGCTGGCGGACAGCTTGTAGTGCTGGACCGGGTCGACCCAGCTCGGCTTGGCGGCCTTCTTGGCCTCGGCGACGGTGTGGACGCCGGTGGCCGCGGTGCCGGCCGCCTCGGGGGCGCCGGCAGCAGTCGCGACTCCGGCACCCAGCACGACCGAGGCTCCCAGGCCGGCTGCCAGGACGGCGGCGCGGGTGCGGAGGGCGGAGGTACCGGTGGTGCGGAGCGTGACGCGCTGGAACATGCGGAACCCTTTGGCTCGGAGATCAGGACTGCCGCCGGTGAACCAGGACGGTGCCCGGCGACGGGTTCATTGGTAACCGGACCCCGGGCCGCCTGACAAAGGTGTGATCTACGAAGCTTCTTCGTAACCGCATGCTTGTCATGCTCTAACACCACAGAACATCTCAAAATGGTGCATAACGGAAACGCGCAGGTGGGGCCGGCGCGAACCGGCCTCACCTGCGCGTGCGGCTGTCGCGGCACCCCCTGTCCGGGCCACTAAGCGTCTTAGGAGGTGACCTGGGTCCTATGGGGCACCTCACCGCCAGGCCCTCATTTCGGGGTGGTTCCGGGCTGCCGGGAGGCGTGCCGGCGTCGCGCCGCCGGGGGCGGATCAGGCGGTCGCGCCACCCTTCCAGTCGACGAGCTGGACGACGACCCCGTTCGGGTCGCGGACCTGGAAGGCGCGCTCGCCCCACTCCTCCACGGTCAGCGGCATGGTGATCGGCACCCCCGCGTCGGTCAGGCGCGCCAGCTCCCCCTCCAGGTCGTCGACCTCGAAGGCCAGGATCAGGCCCTGGGCGTGATCGTCGCGCTGGTCGGCGGGCAGGGTCTCCAGGCCGCGACGCAGGAAGATCACGTTCATGGCGACGTCCTCGCGGCCGAGGGAGGCGAACCCGTCGGCCGCCATCTTCTCGACGAAGCCGAAGTGGTCCTGGAGGAAGGCGCTGGAGGCGACGACGTCCTCGACGTTGAGGGATACGGCGCACGCGGTGATCTTCATGAGGCCTCCTGGGGGGTCCCGACGGGCCGGCGAACCGGCCCGCTTTCTCTGTACGACGTATATTGTACAGCGTTCAGAGAAGGTCTGCGGGGAAAATCAGATCCATGCCGACCGAACGAACCAGCGCGGGCGATCCCGCCAGCACTCTGCGCCTGCTGTGGCGCGACGCCCTGGGGGAGCTGCGGGCCGACGAGCCCGCCGGAACCCGTCGCGGTCCCCGCCGGGCACTGAGCGTCGACGCCGTGGTGGACACCGCGACACGGCTCGCCGACGCCGAGGGTCTGGAGGCGCTCACCATGCGCCGGGTGGCCGGTGAGCTGGGCGTCGTCCCGATGACCCTCTACACCTACGTCCCCGCCAAGGCCGAGCTGCTCGACCTGATGCTGGACGCCGCCTACGCCCGGATGCCGCGTTCGGACACCACCGGGCGCCCCTGGCGGGAGAAGGTGACCGGCGTCGCCGACGAGAACCGCGCGCTGTTCACCCGCCACCCCTGGGCCGCCGCCGTCTCCACCGTCCGGCCGCCGCTCGGGCCGGGACAGATGGCGAAGTACGAGCACGAGCTCGCCGCGTTCGACGGCCTCGGCCTGGACGACGTCACCATGGACGACTGCCTCACCCACCTGCTCGCGTTCGTCCAGGCGAACGCCCGGACCGCTGCCGCCGCGCGGGCCGCCGGAGCCGACGGAGGCATGGACGAGCGGGAGTGGTGGGAGGCCAACGCCCCCCTGCTCGCCCAGGTCCTCGACCCGGCCGTCTACCCCCTCGCCTCACGCGTCGGCACGGCCGCCGGCGAGGCCCACGGCAGCGCGCACGACCCGGACCACGCGTACGCCTTCGGGCTGCGCCGGGTGCTGGACTCCTTCGCGGCGCTGATCGAGGCGAGGGGGTAGGGGGCGAGGGCGGCGGGCCGGGGTCGCCCTTCCGCCGGTCGTCGCCCTTCCGCCGGTCGGGGGCGGGATCGGGGTCGGGGCCCTTCGGCCGGCCGGGGGCGGGACCGGGGCCGGGATCGGGATCGGGACCGGAGCCGGGATCGGGGCCGAGGCCGAGGAGCGGTGCGGCCCCGGCGCGGACCTCAGGCCGCGCGCCCCGCCGCCTCATCCAGCCACGCCACCACGCGCTCGCGGGCCCCGGCATCGAGGGCCTGCTCGTGGGGCTCGGCGCGGTCGAAGCGGTGGAAGTACGCGCCGCGCACGCCCGCCAGCTCCGAGTCGAGTGCGACGCGCAGCACCGGCAGCGTGCCGTCGTCGAGCGTGGACCTGACCGTCAGGGCGCTCTCCCTGACCATGGGGGTGGGCATCTCCCGCGCCGGGTGCACGACGTTCACCGGGACGCCCTCGCGGGCCAGCTCGATCGCGGACATCACCAGCGCGACCTTGCTGCGGCAGTACGCCACCACGCCGTCGTAACCGTGCTCGAAGTCCATGTCGTCCAGATCGACGGGCAGTTGCCCCATGCTGCCGACCTGCACGACGCGGCCGTCCGGCGTCAGCGCACCCGCCAGCTCGCGCGCGACCAGATGCGGCGTGACGGCGTTGACCGCCATCCGCAGTTCGACGCCGGCGGCGTTGGTTCCGCGCACGGTGGGGTCGGCGCCGCCGCCGACGGCCGCGTTGTTCACCACCAGGTCCAGCGGGCCCTCGTCGGCGACCACCGCGCACATCCGCCGGACCGCCGCGTGGTCGGACAGGTCGCACTCGACGACCAGCGGCGCGGGCGCGCCCATCGCCTCCGCGGCCGCCACCAGCTCCTTCCCCCGCACCTCGGCGCGCACCGGCAGCACCAGCCGCCACCCCCGTCGCGCCAGGTCCAGGGCGATCTCCCGCCCCAGACCGGAGGAGGCTCCCGTCACCAGAGCGGTTTTCGGCACCGTGCCCATCATGCGACCCCCGTCAGTTCCGGCACCGTGCGGTGCCTCCGTACCGTCCGCTCGTCAGGTCGACGAACGCGGGGCCGTGACACCACCCCGTCGGCAACAGGCAAGCACAACGGGCGCCGACGCGGCGGCACAACATCGTTTTCAGCGGCGGGCGTCGGGGCCGGGACCGGTGAAGTCGGGTACGGTCCGCCCGAGTTCGCCCCTACAGTGCCGCGCAGACCGCCGACGCCGCCGAGCAGCAGCTCGGCGGCGCCTGAGCCGGCCGCGGCGCGCGTCCGGGTACCGGCACGGAAGCCCGGAGCGCGCGTCGGCGGGTGTTCAGTTGCGGTACCTGAAGAGGATCCGGCCCCGGCTCAGGTCGTAGGGGCTCAGCTCCACGAGCACGCGGTCGAAGGGGAGGATCCGGATGCGGTTCTTGCGGATCTTCCCGCTGATGTGCGCGAGCACGTGGTGCCCGTTCGGCAGCTCCACCGTGAAGGTGGCGTTGCGCATGCACTCGACGACGGTGCCTTCCATCTCCAGGCCGTTCGCTTTCCTTGCCAAGACGTCTCGCTTCCGCGGTGAGTGGTTCGACAGTCCGATGGTTCGACTGCTCGATGTGAGTGGTGTGCCGGTGACCCGGCAGGTGTGGCCTGTCTTTCGTCTGCCCGGTGGTGGCCGGTTCGGTCACCACCAGGACAGACAGGGGCGGTGGCCGCCCCCGGGCGGCAGGACCGTGCACGCGCCCCGGCCGGCGCGACCGCTGCGCGGCCGGGAGGGCCCGCGCCCGCCCCGTGACGGTGGGGCGCATGCGGTCCCGGTCCTGGTCCCGGTCCTGGTCCCGGTCTTGGTCCCGGTCCTGGGCCTGTGACGGGTGGCGCTCGCCGGTGGCGTGATCGGTCGGAGGTCAGGGCCGCACCAGCTCCAGGGAGGCGCCGGCCCGCCGCGCCCCCGCGCCCTCGAGCAGCGCGGTCGCCGCGGCGTGGGACACGTCGGCCTCGGCCCAGGCGAAGCCGACGCCGTCGCGGGCCAGCGTGTCCAGCGCGTGGGCCAGCAGCGCCCGCCCGATACCGCGCCGGCGCTCGTCGGCCCGGACCGCGATCAGCCCGACCTGCGCCCGGCGGCGCACCCGCACCACCCGGACCAGCCCGACGTACGCGCCCTCACCCTCATCGTTCCGTCCGGCGCCGGAGCGTGCCCCGTCCCGGACGGCCACCGCGTACTTCGACGGGTCCACCACCGTGTCGCCGGGCGGCCCCGACACCAGCTCGGCCGGCAGGGTGTGCAGGCCGCCCGCGGCGCCGACCTCCTCCCGGATCGCGCGGTCCAGGGCGCGCAACCGATCCTCGTCCGCCTCCCCGGCGGGCAGGATCGACACCCCCGCCGGGAGCGGCGCCGCGCCGAGTCCCGTCACGCGGGGGTCGGTGGGCAGGTCGTACGCCCACTCCCGGCGTGCGACGGTGAAGCCGAGCCGCTCCCAGCCGACGCGGCGGTCGTGGTCCTCGTCGCCGATCAAGGTGTGCAGCGGTTCGGGGAGATCCGCCAGCATCGCGGCGGCGAGCCGGTCGAAGGCGGCGTCCTGCCACACGTCGACGCTGAGGAAGAGCCGCCCGTCGGGGCGGCGTGAGACGTCGCCCTGGCCGACGACGGTGCCGTCGTCGGCCGCGGCCTCCCACCGGTCCTCCGCGACGCGCGTGACGCTGACTGTGCTGCTCATGGGTGTTCGCCTTCCAGGAGTACCTCGGCAGAGGAAGGCGCTCCCGACGACACCACCTGGGTCAGTCGCACACCGTGACGGAAGGAGGGAGCACCCACCTCGAAACAACGTCGTTCACGGGTCTCACCTCCTTCGAAAGGTCACGGTCGACGGCAAGGTATCTCCGCGGCCCGCGTCCCGTCCAACTCTTTTTCCCCGCACGGCAGTCGGGGGCTCAGGAGCCCACCGGCGGACCCGGCGGACAACGACCTGGCGAGACCGGAAGGCGGTCTGCCGGGACCGGCCGCGCCGACTTCGTCCGGATATCACACCGGACCACGGGGTACCCGCATCGCCACGGCCCAGAGCCGAGCCCGGTCACGCGGCGACAGCAACGGAGATCCAGATGAAGGCCAGCCCCTCTGCAGCCATGCCTATCGCACAGGCATCGGCGGATTCCTGGACCACCCATCTCCTCTGTGGCCGATATCAGCTGGAGGAGAAGATCGGGATGGGCGGCATGGCCGACGTCTACAAGGGCGTCGACACCCGCCTGCAGAGGCCCGTGGCCGTCAAGGTTTTCCGCCCGGGGGCACACCACCAGGCCGAGGACTGCCTCGCCGCCGAGGCGGTCCTGCTCGCCGGCCTGCAGGGCCCGGGCCTGGTCACCGTCTACGACATGGGCCGCCACGACGGGCGCGCCTTCCTGGTCATGGAACTGGTCGACGGTCCCACGCTGCGCGACCTCCTCGAAGGAGGGGCCCTGCCCCAGCGGCGGGTCGCCGAGCTCGGCGCCGCGCTCGCCCAGGCACTCGCCCACGTCCACCGTTCCGGCATAGTGCACCGCGACGTCAAGCCCTCCAACGTCCTGCTCGACACCGCAGCCGGCGCGCCCCACCTGGCCGACTTCGGCATCGCCCGCTTCGTCGACGCCACCCGCCACACCGCCCCCGACGCCCTGACCGGAACCGCTGCGTACCTCGCCCCGGAGCAGGTCGAGGGCAAGAGCATCGGGCCCGCCACGGACGTGTACGCCCTCGGGCTGGTGCTGCTGGAGTGCGTCAAAGGGCGGACGGAGTACCAGGGCACCCCCCTCGAGGCGGCGATAGCCCGTCTCCACCGCCCGCCGCTGATCCCCACCTGGCTCTCCCCGGACCTCGTCGCCCTCATCCGGGCCATGACCCACCTGGACCCCGCCGCCCGCCCCGACGCCGCCCACTGCGCGAAGACCCTCGCCGCCCTGGCCGCCGGGGGCAGCCCTGCCGCGGCCCCGCTGCCGGTCCCGCCGTCGACGAACCTGGCGTTCCCCGTGCGGTCCGCGGAGCCGGACGCCGCGGTCACCCGGTCCGCCCCCCTCCCGGCCGGCCCGCGCCACGGCCGCCGCGTGGCCGTGGGCACCGTCCTCGCCGCCCTCTCCGTGGCCCTGGGCGCGACCGTCGCCCTCGCCCCCGACACCAGCGGCAACAACGACGACACCCGCGCCTCCGCCAGGGCGCCGCAGACCCAGCGCCCCTCCGGCAAGTCGAGCGCCGACGACACCGCCGCCGACAGCACCGGCGACTCCGACCGGGTCCCCCCGACCGTCTCCTACGCCCTCCCGGCCGCCAACCCGATGGGCTCGGCCGGCCGCAAGGCGCGGACCGGCAAGGCGGCCGCCGCGGACCGCGACGCGGAGGGCCACAAGGCCAAGAAGGCCCGCCCCGCCGAGGCCGGCGGCTTGCAGAAGGGCGGCAAGGGAGGCAAGAACGGCAACGGCCCCCGCGGCAACGAAGGCCGCGGAGCCGCCGGGACCCCCGCCACCCCGAGCACCGCACCCACCCCCGCGGACGAACCCGCCGAGACGCCGACGACCACCCCCGACAGCCCGGACCAGACCGAGCAGTCCGAGCCCGCCACGCCCCAGGAGGGCACCGGCTGAGCTGTGGATCAACGGCCGACGGTAACGGCCCTCCGAAGGCGGAAGTTCCTCAACGGGAAGACGTTCGCGGGGCCGGCGGTCCGGTCGGCAGCTTGGCCGAGGCGGGCGCATCGGACCTGTCCGACGCCATCGGAACCGTGGACAGGACATCCGCCTCACGACCAGGCCACGCGAGCGTGACGCCCACTCGGCGGCACAACTCGATCCACCGGGTCTCCTGCGGCTCGTGCTCCACCCACAGCACCGCCCGTACCTCCGGCGCTCCCTCTCGGAGGAGGTCGTGGTAGTCCAGGATCTGCCCCAGTCCGGTACGCAGTTGCCGCGTCTCGTTGACCTCGGTCAGGGACTTGACCTCGCACACCGTCAGAGTGCCCGATGCGTCGCGCCAGGCGAGGTCGAAGTCCGGACCGGTGGCGGACGGCGAGATGACCTCCAGCCCCTGCGCCGCCGCCGTAGCCGCCAGGCGGTTCTGCAGACGCCGATGGGCCCGAAGGTTTCGTCCGGTAAGACCTGCGTCGGCCGGCGCCGGCTGCGCCGGAACCGGTTGGACGGACTCGTCGACGGACTGGTACCGGTTGCCCACCGAGGGACTGGGCGGCTGGGGCCGCTCCACAGGGGCGTCAGGCTGGGTGAGCGTTGTGACCGGCGTGACCGCGTTCCGAGGCGCGCCGCCGAACGCCTCCTCGAAAGCCTGCCATTGCGCGGCGTTCAAGCGGTGCGGATTGCCCGCGAAGAGCGTGCGAAGCGTCGTCGTGCCGTCGAAGCGTGCGTCCGCGGTGAACCGGGCACGAGGCACCGGCGCGTCGAGCCACTGGTCGATCTCCAGCGGCACGTACCAACGTGGCCCCGGATCCTCCTGCCAATAGGCGTTCTCCACCGAGTCGAGGAAGAAGGGCTCGCCGGTGATGTGACCATGGCCGACGAGTCCGCCCTGAGGGCCGGTGAGCCACATGACGAACTGATTGTGCGCGGTGAGTTCCTTCCGGTACCTGGCGACGCTCCAGGACTCCAATTCCTCCTCGTCCCGCCGGAACGCGTCAAGGTCGAAGATGTCGCGATTACAGGTGAGAAGCCAATAAGCCACAGAGGTACCCCCACAGGTGACACGGTGAGCGTGCTGCGTTCGGCGCGTCGGAGAGGCTACGGCACGACCACGACAGCAGGGGACGTTTCGTCGCATGACGGGCTCGAGGCCGAATGTGAACGAGTCAGGTGCCGCCCATCACCAGATCAAACGGCCCGCGGGTCCCGCGCGTACGAAAAGATGACAGGGCCCACAAGACCCCGAACGGGAGCGACCGATGCCGCACATCACCGTCGACTACTCCGAGTCGCTGACCGAGGCCTTCGACCGCCACGGCTTCGCACGCGAACTGCACCCGCTCACCGCCGGCATCGCCAGGACGGCCGTCGGCAACTGCAAGACCCGCTTTCGCCGCGTGGAGGAGACCTACGTCGCCGAGGGGGCACCCGGCAACGCGGTGGTGCACGTCGAGATCACCCTCCTGCATGGCCGCACCGACGAGGTCAAGACGGAGCTGAGCGAGGCCGTCCTCGCCCTCCTCCGCACGCGAGTGGCGTCCGTGCCCGACGTGACGGTGCACGCCAGCGTGGACATACGCGAACTCGGCCCGGCGTACCGCAAGCACGTCACCACGGCTTAGGCACCTGACTGTCAGTGCCGTCACCTACGGTGAGTTCATGGCCCAGTTCAAGGACTTCAACTTCAAGCTCCTCGTCATCGAGCAGTTGATGTACACCGACGAGACCCTGACCCCGCAGTTCCACCTCGTGGACCTGTTGCGGCAGAAGGGACTGGGCGACGACGCGTACAACTACGCCCAGCAGTACGGCCTGGCCTACAAGATGGTGCCCGAAGCGCGCGACCACTTCGCCGCACTGCACATCGACGACGACCTCCTCGCCGGGGTGGAGGAACTGGTCATGGACGGTGGGCTGCAGGTGTACCAGGAGTGCGCCCCTATCTGGGACGGCGAGGACGACCTGTTCGACGTCGCCTCCCTCGACGATCTCGCGTTGCTCCCCAACCTCCGGCGCGTCTTCGGCTCGGAGTTCCTGACCTCTGAACAGCGGGACGTCCTCGTGGCCCGCGGCATCGTCGCGGACTGACGCGCACTCCGTCGGGCCGGCAGCCCTCCAGCCCGGAGCACCGCACCGCAGTCCTCAGCCGCGCACCCCCAGCCCCGCAGCGGGTTCGGCACCAGCCGCGGCACGACCCACGACAGGAGACCCGCCCGTATGCCTGCGTCGGAGCCTCGAACGGATCGCAGCCCGAACTCCGGGATCTGGCCCCTGGTCCACGCCGAGCGCGCGGCACTGGCGGCCGACCTGGCGGAGCTGTCCGACGAACAGTGGGAGACGCCCTCGCTGTGCACCGGGCTCACGGTGCGTCAGGTGCTGGCGCACCTCACCGCGGGGGCGAGCCTCACCCCTGCGCGCTGGCTCGCCGGGGTGATCCGCTGCCGTTTCGACTTCGACAAGCAGGTGGCCGTGCGGCTGGCCGAGCAGCTCGGTGCCAGCCCGGCCGAGACGCATCAGAGGTTCCGGGCCGTCGTGCCCAGCACGACCAAGCCTCCGCTCCCCGTCATCGCGATGCTGGGCGAGGCGCTCGTGCACGCAGAGGACATCCGCCGTCCGCTGGGCATCGCCCGCGACCACCCGATCGAGGTGGTCACGCGGGTGGCCGAGTACTACCAGGGCTCGGACATAGTGGTCGTCGCCAAGGGACGGATCGGCGGCCTGCGCCTCGTCGCGAACGACGGACCCTTCAGCACCGGCACCGGTCCGCTCGTGTCCGGTACCACCTTGGCCCTGACGATGGCCATGACCGGTCGCCGGTCGTATCTCGACGATCTGGAAGGCGACGGCGTCGAACTTCTCCGCGAGCGTTGCGGAGCGGCATGACGGTGGAAGCGGCCTGCCGCACGGCGAGTTCGCCCACCCGGAGGCGTCCCACACCGCACGCCGCCATCGGCTCGCCCGCTTACCGATTCGCTATTCCCCTGGTCATGCCGTACGGTCGAGGAACAACGACGCGGGGTGGAGCAGCTCGGTAGCTCGCTGGGCTCATAACCCAGAGGTCGCAGGTTCAAATCCTGTCCCCGCTACTGAAGACTCAGGGCCGGAATCCTTCAAGGACTCCGGCCCTGAGTGTTTCCCCGCCCCGCATGCGCCGACTACCGCCCGACGAGCGTCGCCCACACACCAGCCGGATGCTCCTCCGGCGTCATCCACAACCGCGGCTGCGAGTCCTCGAACCGCGGGTCGGCCGCCGGCTCCCAGACGAACCGGCTGTCGGCGTCCGGCCAGACCACCTGGAGCACCGGGAGCGGCGGCCTGCGGTAGAAGGCGATGGCCCGCCCGAAGAACTCCCGGTACCAGCCGCGATCCGCTGCCCGCAGAGCGACCGGCCGCCCTTCGATGACGCCCTCGTACATCCCGCCGTCCTCCAGCGCGGTTCCGTCCGCCGCCCGACGCCCCAGGGTGTTGAGCAGCGCCTGCATCAGCTGAACGTCGAGTCCGAACATGGCCAGCTCCGGCACACCGTGCGAGTGCAGGAGTCCGACGGTGTAGGCGAACCCCGGCCCCTGCTCGTCGGCCGGCACCATCACGACGCTCCAGCCGTGGTCCTGGACGTGCCGCACCGTGTGCTCGTCCAGGGCAGTGGCCTCACCCCGGTCCCCGTAGTCATGGCAGATCACACAGTGGCAGGCGGCACGTTCGTTCGACATGAATGCGACCGTACCGCCGCTGTCCGACACCGCCCTCACGGAGACGCGACGGGCCGCCTCCCCTCGCGCACACCGCCCACACCGTCTTGCCCGAGGTTGGCCGCGGCCGCCACCCCCACGCGACCGCGAGGGCCTGGACCAGCAACAGCCCTCGCCCGGAGTCCTCACCCTCCGGCACCCTCGGTTCCGGCAGCCGCTCACCTCGCGCGTCGTCCACGGACACGACCAGCAGCCCCGGCTCCGACGCCTCGACCTCCAGCCGCAGCCGGAATCCACGCCCCGGCACGTGACCGTGCGTGACGGCGTCTTTCGCCAGTTCCGCCACCACCAACGCCACCGCCTCACCCGCCTCCGACGACGGCGGCCACCCCCACAGCTCCAGCTGACGCGTGGCAAGCAGCCGGGCGAGCCGCGCCCCACGGGGCGTTCCGCTGAACAACTGTGCCCACCGCTCGCGGGTGGGAGTTTCCGCAATCATGTGACTCAGCGTGGCCGTCGCGACCTACGCTGGCGAGGACGACGGCCGGTACAGGCGATGCCGTGCGGGCGTGACACGTGACGTGTACGGCTCTGTCGGGCGGGAGGCGGTGGCGTGGTGACAACGCACGAGACGGACGAACCCGAGCCGTACGAGGAGCTGTTCCGTGCGGTCGGCAGACAGCTCAAGCTCCTACGGGAACGAGCCGGTCTCACCCAGCGCGACCTGGGCGACCGCCTCGGCTACAGCGAGGACCTGATCTCCTCCGTGGAGCGCGGCCGCCGCACACCACAGCGGGAGTTCCTGACCGCCGCCGACGAAATCCTCGACGCGGGCGGCTTGTTGAGCGCGACCGCGGACGAGGTGGAGAGCGCACGGGCGAAGTCCCGGGTCCGCCACCCGGCCTGGTTCCGCGACTACGCCCGGCTGGAAGCCAGTGCTGTCGCCATCGACTTCTACAACAGCCATGACGTTCCCGGCCTGCTCCAGACGGAACGACGAGCCCGCGCTCTCTACGAGATGCGCACGCCTCTGCTCGACGAGGAGACCATCGAGCGCCGTGTGACCTCACGCCTCGCCCGGCAGGAGATCCTCGGCAACTGGCCCCCGCCCATGGTCACCGCCGTCGTCGAGGAGGGCGCCCTCCGTCGCCCCCTCGGTGGCCGGGCAGTCCACAAGGAGCAACTGCACCAGCTCCTGGACCTGGGCCACCGCCGCAACATCTCGCTGCAGGTGATGCCGACCGAGTGCTACGAGCACGCCGGCATGGGCGGCGCCTTCGTTCTGCTCACCCCGAAGGCCAGGCCACAGGTCGCCTACGTGGAAACACAGGCTCACGGCACCCTCCTGGTCGCCTCCGAAGAAGTCCGTATCCTGGCGGCACGCTACGGAACGATCAGGGCACAGGCGCTCACCCCTCACGAGTCCCTCGCGCTGATCGCGGACATCCTGGGGGACCAGTGACCGACGAGACGGCAGCCCAACCCGCCTGGCGCAAAAGCAGTTACAGCGGCAACGAGGGCGGTGAATGCCTGGAGGTGGCCATCTCACCGGCCACCGTCCACGTCCGTGACTCGAAGGACACCGCCCGCGCAGGGCTCTCCCTCACCCCCGCCGCCTGGACGGCGTTCCTCGCTCTCATGTGCCCGTAGCAGGACTCGAGCCGAGCCGCCGCGCGGGGGAGGCGGGACACGGCGCAGCGGCATGGCCCGGGATCAGGACGGCGGAACCAGGCCCGCGTTCACGGCCCGGTCGAAGAGCCTGTGATGCCACTCGTTGGCGTCAGGCACGGGCCGGACCGTCAGCACCGGGTTGGGCCCCGTCTCGATCAGGTGCAGCAGCGACCAGGCGACGCCGTAGCAGTCGTCGGGACCGAAGCAGGCGAGCAGCGCCCGCGCCTCCTCGCCGGTGACCGGACGCGCGATGGCCAGGAACTCATCCGTACGCCGCTGGATGTCCTCCTCGGTCGCGTCCTCGTCGGGCAGCGGGCCGGCGTCGACGAACGCCTGGACTTCGGGTCGCATGCGCCCATGATCAGGCGCGGTGCTGGTCGTCGGCAAGGCGAGCAACGCCTGAGCACCCAGCCGCCACTGCTGGCGATCCACGTCGAGCTCGGCGCTGTGGAGGAGGTCTACGGTTGGGCATGATTGCCAGCAGGGGGGATTCATGCAGGACGCGAGCAAAGCAGCGCACGTCGGCCCGGAGCAGTCCGCGCTGCTGGAAGCGGTCTTCACCATGGGGCGGTTGGGTCTGCACTCGTACGAACTCCGTCCCGTCGATGTGGTGGAGGTGAGCGTCGTCGCCGCGATCCGCCTACCCAGCGGCCGGCTCATGGTGGACACGCCCTGGCCGCAGGATCGGCCTGGGCGCGAGTTGGCAGAACAGCTGCCTCCGGGAACGTACGAAGTGGAAGCATCCTGGGTCGAGGCGCCGTACGAATTCATGGGGGAGTCCTTCGACGGCCGGGAGTGCGCGGCAGTGCGCCTGCTCGTACGGCGAGAACCGGTATCCACCTGGGAGATGGCTCTCGGCGTCGACGATGACAGCGAGCAGCTCATCTCTGGCGAGGAGATCGGATTCCGGACGGACACCGCGATGGGGGCCTTCGCCGACGCCCGCAGTTGGCAGGCCCTCACCGAGCCGTTCCGACGGTTCTGGGAGAGAAGCGAGCAACTACCTGGGGTTGCCTTCGACCGTGAAACCGAAAAGGTGCGCTCGGGCGAGTTCGAGAAGGTCACCCACCAGGCCGGTCAGGCAGACCTACTCACCTTCCCCGCCGAGGAGGGCGTGACAGCCGTATGGATCGGGCGCACCGCAGCCGGCCGAGTGGCGACTGTGACCGTTGCCCCGTACCTCTCCTGGCTGGCATGAAGGCAGCCCTGCCGCAGTTGCCGAAGCCCAAGTTCGTCCTGCTTCGCATCGGGGTCCCACCCGAGGCGCCCACCTGGATCGCTGTCCACCTCGGGGACACCGGTATCCCCGTCGGGCTGATCGAATACGAGTACCGGCCGCTGCGCGAGGCGGTGTACCTCGGGGGGATCGGCGCGCGGGGACTGGTCGCCATCGCGACGAGTGGCCTGTTCGGACGTATCGGCGTCGACGTGGCCAGTGGTCACGTGGTGCGGGTCCCCATGATCGAGTCAGCGACGGCCACGCACGTGAACAGAGACCTTGACTCGTTCAGCCGATGCGCCGCGGCCGTGATCGCACGCTTTCCGTTCTACGCGGAGGACGACGAGGAGAGGTTCGCGGAGGCGGCGGAAGAGCTGCGCGATCTCGTCTCCGGCATCGACGAGACCGCTCTCGTGCGCGACGGGTTCTGGGAGACCTTCTGCGACGACGTGGCGATCGGGGACTACGCGGATTGCGGGGCGGTCCCGCCACCCGACCAGGGTCGAAGCCGCTACGACGCGTCTTCTGAAACCGCCCAGGTCAAGGGCTCGGGGAACGACCTGTAGGCGGATGCCAGCAGCCAGGTCTGCACCGGAGCGTCGGGGGAGGACTCAAGAGCGTGGAACCCAAGGGCTACTCCGGCCTTCGTCCGGATGGAACGTTGGCCATCGAACGTCAAGGTGCTGTCGGGCGTCCAGGTGCATCCGCACGCTTCGAGACGGGCGGTGACCATCTCCCAGGGGAAGGGGCCGGAGGGCTGGCCGGTCACGGCGCGGCCGAAGGCCGGGGCGCAGAACCTTCGATCCGTATCCGCATCGAATCCGATGAGCTCCACCAGGCCCTCGGGGGAGGCCCACACTTCAAGGCTTCCGTCTTTGAAGCCCGTCGAGCCCTCGGCCGGTTGCCCTCCGCGTGAGACCAGCCCAGTCTCACTGCCCAGCAGACGATCGGCTTCCCCGCTCGCCATACCAGGCCAGAGCCCAGAGGTCTCACCGGTTACCGCGAAGGAAACGATCATGTCGAGCACGGTGTCCACCGCCGGAGGCTATCGGGCTGCTGTCCGTCACGAGACAGCACCCAAGTTGAGAGGGACCGGCCCTCGTGCGACGGGATCTGTGACAGCGGGCCGATATGTCTACCTGTGGAAGCGATGCATCAGTTCGTGATCCGGGAGTCCATGATCATAGCTGCGGCCCGGATCGCCGGCGCGGTCACCACCTGCCGGGCCCGCCGCCTCAGTCCGCTGCCAGCACCTCCACCCCCAACTGCCGGACCCGCTCGACCGCCGGGTCGTGCGGGTCGGCGTCGGTGATCAACCCGCTCACCTTCTCCCACCCCAGCACGCGGTACTGCGAGGCCGTGCCGATCTTCTCCGACGAGGCGAGGACGTAGGTGTCCGCGGCCCGCGCCGCCAGGGCACGCTTCATCGCCGCCTCCTCCGCGTCCCCCGTGGTCAGTCCCGCCTCGGGATGCACCCCGGTGACGCCGAGCAGGAAGAGGTCGGCCGAGACGTTCTGCGCGGCCTCCACCGCCGCGGCCCCGCAGGTCACCGCCGAGTGCTTGAAGACCCGCCCCCCGAGCAGGAAGAGCTCCGCGCGCGGATGCTCCAGCAGCGCCGCGGCGATCGTCGGACTGTGCGTGACGACCGTGCAGTCGAGGTCCTTGGGCAGGGCCCGTGCGACGGCCAGGGCGGTGGTGCCTCCGTCGAGGAGCACCGAACCGCCCGGCCGCACCAGCCCCGCGGCGACCGAGGCGACCTTCCGCTTGCCGCCCGGTGCCACCGCCTGCCGCGCGTCGTAGTCCACCACCGCGGGTGACGCGGGCAGGGCACCGCCGTAGACCCGTTGGCACAGCCCCTCAGCGGCAAGCTCCCGCAGATCACGCCGCACGCTGTCCTCGGAAATGCGCAGCTCGGCGGCCACCTCCTTGGCCACGATCTTCCCCGTGCGGGCGAGCAGCCCCAGCAGGTGCTCACGCCGTTCAGCAGCCAGCATGCACGTTCCTTCCTGTTCCTTCTCGTTTCTGCATGTATCTTAGCCGTCATGACCGACAACCCCTTGCTCATCCTCATCGCGGGCCCCTACCGCTCCGGAACCGACGGCGACCCGCAGGCCATGGCCGCCAACCTGGCGCGCCTCGAAGCCGCGGCCTGGCCCGTCTTCGCGGCCGGCCACGTCCCCGTGATCGGCGAGTGGATCGCCCTGCCCGTCCTCCGGTCCGCCGGCGCCGGCCCCACCGACCCCCTCGCCGACCAGGTGCTGTACCCGACCGCCGACCGCCTGCTCGCCCACTGCGACGCCGTACTGCGCCTGCCCGGCGCATCCGCCGGCGCCGACCAGGACGTCGCCACCGCCCGCCGCCGCGGCCTGCCGGTCTTCCACGACGTCTCCGAGATCCCCCAGCTCACGGAGGCCCCCCTCCGCGCGGCGATCTCCCACGACGTCCCGCAGGAGACCGCGTGACGGGCCGCCCGGGCGTCGACCGCCCCGACCACCGGGGCCGCATCCACCTCGACCGGGCGGGCCGCGACCTCGACCGCAACCCCGACGTCGTGGTCCGCGACGTCGCGCTCACCTCCCAGGGCTGGCACGTCCTGCGCCGCACGACCTTCGACTTCCGCCGACGCGACGGACGGTGGGAGACCCAGCAGCGCGAGACCTACGACCGCGGCAACGGCGCCGTCGTCCTGCCCTACGACACCGAGCGGGGCTGCGTGCTGCTCACCCGGCAGTTCCGCTACCCGGCCTACGTCAACGACCATCCGAACGGCATGCTCATCGAGGCCGCCGCCGGCCTGCTCGACGCCGACGACCCGCCCAGCGCCATCCGGCGCGAAGCGGCCGAGGAGCTCGGTGTCACCCTCGGCCCGCTCACCCACGTGCTCGACGCCTACATGAGCCCCGGCTCGGTCACCGAACGCCTCCACTTCTTCGCCGCCCCCTACACCCCGGCGGACCGCACCGGCGCCGGCGGCGGACTCGAGGAGGACGGAGAGGACATCGAGGTCCTCGAACTCCCCTTCGCCGAGGCGCTCGTGATGACCCGCGACGGCCGCATCATCGACGGCAAGACCGTCCTGCTCCTGCAGTGGGCAGCCCTGAACGGCCCCTTCGCCCGCTCCTAGGACCGGCGGGCGCCCCCGTACCTCGGTCCCGTCGGCGGACGTACGAGGACTTGTCGTATCTCGGCAACGACACCCACCAACCCGTCATGCACACGCCATGTTCGAGCTCTGGTGCCAGCCCGGGTCGTACGCCAAGGTGATGGCCACTGGAGGCTGCCACCAGCCCTCAGGGCCCGGACGGCCCGTCGCACCCCGACGTGCCGCCCGGACGTCACGCCCGGCTCGTGGATGCATCGGAGGACTCATGCGGCTCGTGCGGCTCACCCGGTTACTCACCAGGCTCTCCCGCAGTGCCCGGCTCACCCTGGTCGCCGTGACGGCGGCAGGCGCGGCGGCCACGACGCTCACAGGTCTCCAGTCCGGCGGCCCGACCCCCACGGCCGACACCCAACTCGTCGCCGACGCCCGCGCGCTGCAGGCCGAGGCCGCGGCCACCCTCACCCCCGACGAGATGATCGGACGGGCGAAGACCTGGCTGACCGCCGACAACGGCGGACCCGTCCCGTACAGCATGGAAACCGTCTGGAAGGACGGCTACCGCCAGGACTGCTCGGGCTACGTCTCCATGACGCTCGGACTGAGCACGCCCGGCCTGAACACGGTCGGCCTCGCCACCACCAGCAGCGTCACCCAGCGCCTCAGCGGCGTCAGCCAGCTGCGGATGGGGGACCTGCTGATCGACTACAGCACCACCGACGGCGACTTCCGCCACGTCGTGATCTTCGAGAAGTGGGCCGACTCCGCGCACACCGCCTACTGGGCGTACGAGCAGCGCGGCACCTACGGCACCACCTACCGCCAGCTCAGGTACGGCATCGGCGCCGACAACTACGATCCCTTCCGCCCCGTGAAGCTCGGCGACCCCGGCGGCTCGACCCCGACTCCGACCCCGTCGCCCAGCGTGGCCTGGCCGGTCCTGAAGTCAGGCTCCCAGGGCGACGACGTCCGCGCCGCCCAGTACCTGCTGAACGCCGCCGGCCACCCGCTGACCGCCGACGGCAGCTTCGGCCCCGCCACCCAGGCCGCGGTCGTCGGCTTCCAGCAGTCCCAGTCCCTCACGGCGGACGGCGTCATCGGCGCGAACACCTGGTCCGCCCTCGTCCCCACCGTGAAGTACGGCTCCGAGGGCGACGCGGTGAAGGCGGCCCAGACCCAGCTCAACGTCTACGGCCACGGCCTCACCGTCGACGGCGCCTTCGGCTCCGGCACCCGGTCGGCGACCGTCGCCTTCCAGCAGGCCCACGGCCTCACGGCCGACGGCGTCATCGGGACCCAGACCTGGCGGACCCTCCTCGGGGCCCGCTGACGGTCCCGTCGACGGCTCACCTGGCCCGACCGGGCCGGCCTCCGACGTTGCCGACCCGGACCCGGAGGGGCACGAGGTCCGCTTCCGCTTCATCCGACTCCGAGTGGCCCGGGGGAATGCCGTTCCGCCCTCCGTGGCGCGAACGGAGACCCGATTGCACACGGAGGGCGGGGCACAGCTCAGCCGACGGGCTGTCCCAAGGGTGGGGCGTCGGAGGCCGCCGGGGGCGGTACCGGGCGATCGGTCGTGTGGGCGTCGAGCTCCTGACGGGTGCGGCGGATGATCTCGTCGCGGGTGCCACGGTGGTCTGCCAGGGTCACATCGATGGCCAGTCGGATGCGACGGGCTTCCGAGAGGGAGTAGGCGATACCGGAGACCTTCGCGCGGTTGCTCACCCTCATGAGGGTGATGCCCTGAGGCCGGTGCTCGTGGGTGAGCCAGCGCCCGTAGTCCCATTCCCTGCGCTTGGACAGGCCGACGAAGAGGACCCGGCGGTCGGTGACGGCCACCTCGCCACGGTCCGTCTCCTCCAGACTGGCGAGGCCCTGCTTGGTCCGGACCTCGACCAGTCGGGCGGTCGCCACCAGCAGGACCCGCTCGTCCTTCTTCCGGCGCCCCCAGCGGAACTGCTCCGCCGGGTAGACCTCGCCCGTGAGGTCGCGTGCCAGGTCGTGCAGCTCGGCCAGCCGGTCGTGCTCGGCCTCCCACACGGCCAGGTCCCGTTCGTAGCGCTCCTGCTCGCGCTGGAGCTGCTCCTGCCGGCGTGCGATCGCCCGCAGCTCGGCGGCCATGCGCGCGGCTTCGCGGCGACGTGCCCACCACCTGATGACCCGGCGTCGCCTGCGCCACAGCAGCAGCACCGTCACGCCGACGGCCAGGACGATGCCCACGGTCCACAACACGGCTCGGACGATCTCGGCCGTCGTCATGTCGTCCTGGACGGTGATCACGAGGGCGTAGGCGCGTTCGTTGCCGGCGCGGTCCTGCGCCGAGACGGTGAGCTCATGACGCCCCGGCGCCAGGTCCGGGGAGAGCCGCAGACTTCTCCGGTCCTGGTCCAGACGGCCGGACGCCACTGTTTCGGCCCCTTCGCTGAGCGTGACCTCCGTCCCCGGCTCGCTGGTGATCGTGATGGCGACCGCACCGTAGCGGGCGGCTTCCTCGTCGTAGCCCGCCTTCACCGCGGGCGCCTGCGTGTCCACGGTGACGGTGTCGCCGGTCAGCGTGCCGCGACGTCCGAAGCTGTCGACAAGCTCGACCTCTGGCCGGTAAGTACCGTCCGGCAGTTCGAAGGAGAGGTCTGCCGAGCCCTGTTCGCCCAGGGTGACCTTCTCGCTATCCGGCCCCATGCGTGCCGTGACCTTCGCCTCAGGCGGCCCCGAGACGGTCAGCGACACCGACGACGAGCGGGACATGTCCTCCTGCGTCAGCTCCGGTTCCAACGAGTCCAACTCGACGCTGAACGTCTCGGTACGCCGGGACACGTTGCCCACGGCGTCCTCGACAGTGACGGTGATCTCGTGGTCGCCGTCGGGCAGCCACAGGGCCGCCTCCACCGGCGAGCCGACACCGGCCTCCCCGGTGACCCTGTCCTTGCGGCCGGCCACGGCCACCTCGTAGTCGACCTTCTCATCCACCTCGAACGAGACCCCGACGGCCGCGGTCGTCGGGTCGGCGGAAGTGACGTCGAACGCGGCCAACTCGGGCTTGGCGCCGTCGGCCTCGACGGTGAACGACTTGCTCAGGGAGCTCTCGTTGCCGGCAGCGTCCGTCGCGGTGACCACGTAGGTCGCCCTGCCATCCTCCGTCCTGAAGGTGAGCGTCTGCGGCGACCCGGTGGCGGTCGCCTTCGCCACCTCCTCACCGTCGCCCTCGGTGCCTTCTTCGCTCTCCCCGGACACGACGATCGTGGCGCCCCGCTCGGCGGTGACCGTCACGGACACCTTCCCACCGGGCAGAGCCTTGGGGCGCTGGATCTTGGGCTTGGACGGCGCGTCGACGTCGGCGGGCTCGGCGGGCTCGACGGACGAACCTGTGCCGGAGCTGCCGGTCCCGCCGGTGCTGCCCGTCCCGCACATCGAGAAGTCGCCCAGGTCGCCACAGATGTAGGAACCCGTGTCCGAAGGGCAGGAATGCCGGGCGTGGCACCCGTGACGGTGAGCCGAAGCGGGAGCCACCGAAGTGAGCACGGCCGTCCCGGTGAGACAGGCGACGGCCAGTGCCGTCAAGGCACGCCGAAGCGGCGCAGAAATGAACACGGTAAGAAATCCCCCCACAGGACCCCGGCGTCGCGCACGCCGGAAAGGCGAAGTCTGACCCTGTGTCACGACCCTGTCAAACGTCGCGGGACGGTCATCCCACCCAGCAGTAGACACTCTGTCCCTGGCGCCGGGCACGGCGGACCAGGTCGGCCAGATCTCCCAGGATCGCGTCGGCGATCTCCGGGGTGAAATGCTCGCCCTCCTCCGCGCGCAGTCCGATCCACAGGGCCGCGACCTCGCACAACCTGTCACGCTCGGCATGCGCGAGCGCTTTCGTCAGACGCGGCGACACCGCGAAGACGAACGCACCGTCGCCGCCGCCCTGATCGGCGACCGCCCGAGGTTCACCGGCGTCGACGAGCTTCTCGGCCCTGTAGACGGCTGTTTGACGAGTACGGGTCCACACATAGTCCACAGCTCGTAGCATGCGTATGAGCATTGCTCGGGTCAGAGCGGCGGCGTTGCCGTGCGAATCGTTGAGGCCGCGGAGGGCTGTGTGAGGACCATTGGAGCACTGCGCGGTTGTGCGGGGAAGCATCTGCAGGCCTACACGGATCACCAGGGGCCCAGAGCCTTCCGCACGTATGACTGGCAGGGCGATCCGGAACGACTGAGTCCGCTGGACTGCTTGGCGCCGGCTCTGCTGAGTGTCCGCATCGACTACAAGCAGGTAGTCCCGCTGTTCCGACCTGACGGCCCAGGGGCTGAAATCCTGCAGGCCATGGAAGCGGTTCTTGCGGATAAGGCCTGTACGACAGCAGACTTTTTGGACGTGACGCTGGATCCGTCAACGGGGCCCTGGGCTCTGGTCGATCGAGCATTGGTTGCTACAGGTGAGGCCAGCGCTACGGGGCTGCGAGGCCTCAAGGCCGTTGCCGTCACTAAGATCCTCCACCGCAAGCGGCCTAACCTAGTGCCGATTTTCGACCGCAGCATCTACCAGTTCTACCTCGGCCAAAAGCCAGTTCCCGGAGCCTATAAGGACACCCCCCGCCGCTTGTGGCCGCTCCTGCAAGCAGACCTACGCCGTCACCGGGGTTGGATCCAAGACCTCATCGTCCCAATTCGTACGCCTGACGAGAGGCCTCTCAGCCTTCTTCGAGCGGCAGACATCATTATTTGGGAACACACGGCCAGCGGATGTACCTGCGTGACGGTGCCTTGCTGACACTTGAGGGACATGTTCGCCGTTGCGTGAGCACGCCGGGCGCCTGTCTTCTACCCTGCTGATCGTGTCGTTACCTGGATGCAGGTGCCTGTGATGCAGCAGATGTGGGGTAGTGAGCGTCGCCGAACAGCGATCGGGCGGATGGCGTTGTCGGTGCCCGCGCGCCAGGCTCTGGCGGACCGCCAGTTGCTACCTGAGCGGACGATCCTCGACTACGGCTGTGGTCGTGGTGACGATGTTAGGGCTTTGGAGCAATTGGACTGCCAGGTGGCTGGGTGGGATCCGTATTACCGCTCCGACACCCAGCTGGTCGCAAGCGACGTCGTGTTGCTGACCTACGTGTTGAACGTGATCGAGGATCCGGAAGAGCGTCGGCAGACGTTGGAGCAGGCGTGGGAGCTGACCTCGATGCTGCTGGTCGTCTCAGCTCGGCTGACCTGGGAGAAGTCAAAGGTCCACGGTCAACAGTTCGGTGACGGCCTGCTGACAAGTCGGCAGACATTTCAGCATCTATATGCCGCGAGTGAGTTGCGGGAGTACGTGGAGCAGGTGACCGGCGCGCGGGTGGTGGCGGCTGCGCCCGGAGTCGTCTACGCGTTCCGGGACGAGGGCGCCCGTCTGAGCTATCTGGCCCAGCGGGTGACCCCGGATGCTGAATGGCTTGCTTCCGAGGACACTGCCTCAGCGGTGAGTGCGGTGGTGGATTTCTTCGAGCGTAAGGGACGCCCGCCGCGTATCGAGGAGATGCCGCGGACCGTCGCGGAGCTGTTGGCTCACTTGCGGCCTGGCGAGGTCAAGCGCCTGGTGCGGGATGGTGCTGATCCTGAGCGAGCCACTGCGGGGGCTAAGCGATCAACGCTGAATACGTTGCTCTACCTGGCGGTGGAGCTCTTCAACGGCCGAGGACCGTTTGGCAGCTTGCCAGTGGGGCTGCAGCAGGACGTACGCACGTTCTTCAGCTCGTACAAGGAGGCCTGCCAGCGGGCTGACCGACTGTTGTTCAAGCTCCGTGACGACGGGTATGTGCGCAATGCCATGAACGCCTCCGTTGCTGGCAAGGTGACACCGACGGCGCTGTATGTGCATCGACGTGCGCTGGAGCGGATCCCGACGGTATTGCGCTTGTACGAGCACTGCGCATCGATCGCTGCCGGTCGCCCGGAGCAGTGGACCGTAGCCAAGCTCAAGCACCAAGGGCGAGTGGTGTCGTGGCTGGACTACCCGGACTTTGACAAAGACCCGCATCCGCGGATCCGGTCCTCCTACATGGTGGACCTGCAGACGCTGGAGGCTTCCCATCTCTCATACGAGAGCTCGGCCAACCGGCCGCTGCTGCACCGCAAGCACGAGTTCCTGGCACCGGATGATCCGGCCGTGCCGCGATACCGCCGGTTGACCGAGTCTGAGATGCGGGCGGGGTTGTATGAACGGCCGCACCTGATCGGGACCGAGAACGGCTGGGAGGCCGAGCTCGTCAGGTGCGGCCGGCAGCTGCGCGGGCACCGGCTGGTGCGTCGCTCGGAGGCGTAGGGCTGGTCAACCTTCCTGGGGCTGCATGCTGGCGATGGTCTCGGCGAGCGGGAGGGGATCGAAATCGGCTGCCTGGGAAGGGAACCAGGAAAGACGCAGCCCGTTGGCAGCCACCGCGTCGTCCAGGCCCATCGCCTGAAGGACATGGCTGGGGGTGTAAGAGGCGCTGGTGCAGGCCGAGCCGGTGGCGATGGCGACCTGGTCTTTGAGGCGGACGATGAGTGCTTCGGCATTCAGCTCATCGAAGCTGACGTTGAGGATGTGGGGGACGCTGTGCTCCGGGTCTCCGTTGAGGCGGAAGCGCGTCGCGCTGAGCGCAGCAAGGATCCGCTCGCGCATCGCCTTCGCCTCCCGCTCCCACGTTGCCCGGCTCTCGGTGAAGATCTTCGCGGCCTCGCACAGGCCCATGATCAATGGCACCGCGAGAGTGCCGGGGCGCAGTTTGCGCTCCTGCCCACCGCCGAACATGATCGGCTGCAGCGGCACCCTGTCCCATCCCCGTCGGCGGGTGATCAGAGCGCCGACGCCCTTCGGGGCGCCGATCTTGTGGCCCGAGATGCTGATCAGGTCGATGGGCGCCATCAGGTCGGCGGGGACCTTGCCGTAGCCCTGAGCGGCGTCGACGTGCAAATAGGTGGGCGTGACGCGCAGCTTCTCGGCGAGTTCGGCTACCGGCTGGATGACGCCGGTTTCGTTGTTGACGTGCATCAGCGACACCGCCAGGGTGTCCGGACGCAGCCGCTCCAGCACGGCGTCGGCGGTGATGCGGCCGCTGGGGCCGGGGGAGAGGAAGTCGACCTCGAAGCCGCGGGTGTCGCGTAGGTGCGTCAGCGGCTCCAGTACCGCCTTGTGCTCAATGGCGGAAGTGATGATGTGCTTGCGCCCCGTGAGCTCGCCGTGCGGCGCCAGTCCGAGCAGAGCGATGTTGTTGGACTCCGTCGCCCCGCTGGTGAAGACTACTTCTTCCGTTTTGGCGCCGACGGTGCCGGCGATGAAGGAACGCGCCTGTTGCACTGCCTTCTTGGCGCGTGCACCGTACTCGTGGGTGCGGCTGCCGGCGTTGCCGAAGTCTTCGGTCATCCAGTGCAGGACGACCTCAGCAACCCGCGGGTCCACCCGCGTCGTCGCCGCCACATCCAGATACGCCACCACGGCGCTCACCCGCCTCTTTGCACGCTTCTACAACAGGTCGTACGTCAAGTGATTAACGTACACGCTGGGACCGCAGTGCATGAAGCCGCCACCTCGGCATGTGGACACCGTCCTTGCGATGGCTGTTCCTGCCGTTCTGCAAGCTCCAGACGCACCGCGAGGGGGATGGGACGTCATTCTCCACACCTGGGTACGTCGAGACGAAGGTGACGTACGTTTCTCAGGAGACGTACGGACACGCTAGAGTGCACGGGTGCAGACTGAAGCGGCGAGTAAGGCTGCGGGGCGGGTCGTCTCGCGAGTGTCGAATGGCTTTGAGTACACCTTCCCCGCGATCCGCGGGGTGCAGGCGGGACGGGAGTTCTATGCGTCGATGTGCCCGCTGCGGCTCATCCCGAAGATCTTCCTCTTCGACGAAGACGATCTTTCTGCTGATCTGAGAGCCCAGCGCGTCCTGAACAAAGGACGCCTGCCGGCGCTCGCCCGCTACATCCTGGACAACCCCGAGGACTACGTGTTCAGTGCCCTGACCGCTTCCGTGGACGGGGACATGGTGTTCGAAAGCCAGGGCGCAGAAGGTGCCGCGCACCGTACGGGGCAACTGCGCATCCCGATGGATGCACGCTTCCTCATCAATGACGGGCAGCACCGCCGCGCCGCCATCGAGCTTGCGTTGAAGGAGAACCCCGATCTGGGGGATGAGACCATCGCCGTGGTCTTCTTCCATGACACTGGGCTCGCCCGCTCTCAACAGATGTTCGCCGACCTCAATCGGCACGCCGTCCGTCCGGCGCGCTCCATCGGTGTCCTCTACGACCACCGGGACGTCAACGCGCAGCTCACCCGGACCCTCACCGAACGCTCGGTCATCTTCAAGGGTTTTGTGGAGATGGAAAAGAGCACCTTGTCCGCCCGGTCCCGCAAGCTGTTCACCCTGAGCGCCTTGTACTTCGGCAACCAGTCCCTGCTCCAGGGACTCGAGTTGAAGCAGGAAGAGGCCAGCCGGCTGGCGCAGTCGTTCTGGGAGGCCGTGGATGCGGCGCTGCCCGAGTGGGCGATGGTGCGTGACAAGCAGCTGTCCGCTCAGGAGATGCGCCGGGACTTCATTCACAGCCACGGAATCGCCCTGCATGCGCTGGGTCGTGTCGGCAACTCCCTCCTGCGGGAGTCCACCAAGGCAACTGCGTGGAAGAAGCGTTTGGCTCCGTTGAAGCACGTGGACTGGAGCCGAACCAACGCAGACTGGGAGGGGCGCGCCATCGTCGGTGGTCGCGTCTCCAAAAGCCACCAAAACGTGACACTTACCGTTAATTACCTGCGCAAGCATCTGGGCCTGGAGCTGAGCCCAGAAGAACAGCGCGTGGAAGACGCATACCTGCGAGGCGAGGCATGACCACCATCCCCCTCAACCTCGGGCTCACCCCCGTACGTCGCAAGCCCTTCAACGGCCGTTCGCTGGCCGAGGTCGTCAACGAGCTCACCGAGGAGATCCGCGAGCTCTACACCGCCGACCAGGTGCCTTGGGTCATCGGCTACAGCGGAGGTAAGGACTCCACCGCCGTCCTGCAGCTGGTGTGGATGGCCCTCGCAGACCTGCCCGCCGAGCAGCGCACCAAGGCCGTGCACGTCATCTCCACTGACACCCTCGTGGAGAATCCCGTCGTCGCCGCCTGGGTCTCTGCTTCTCTAGGCACCATGCAGGACGCGGCGCAGGCGCAGAGCCTGCCGATCGAGCCGCACCGTCTTACGCCGGAGATAAAGGACACCTTCTGGGTGAACCTGATCGGCCGCGGCTATCCGGCCCCGCGCCCGAAGTTCCGCTGGTGCACCGAGCGACTGAAGATCAAGCCGTCGAACAGCTTCATTCGCAGCGTGGTCGCTGCCCACGGCGAAGCGATCATGGTGCTGGGCATTCGCAAGGCAGAGAGCCAAGCCCGCGCCCGCGCCATGGAGAAGCACGAGAAGCGACGCGTGCGCGACCGCCTCTCCCCCAACGCCAACCTGCCCAACTCCCTCGTCTACAGCCCCGTTGAGGACTGGACCAACGACGATGTCTGGGAGTTCCTGATGCAAAAGCCCAACCCCTGGGGCTACAACAATCAGGACCTGCTCACCATGTACCAGGGTGCATCCGGGGACGGCGAATGCCCCCTCGTGGTCGACTCCACCACCCCCTCGTGCGGCTCCAGCCGCTTCGGCTGCTGGACCTGCACCCTCGTCGAGCAGGACAAGTCCATGTCCGCCATGATCCAGAACGACGAGGAGAAGGAGTGGATGCTCCCCCTGCTGGATCTGCGCAACAAGCTCGATGCCCCCTTCGGCCACTACGAGGAGGGCGACCCCGACCTTCCGCCTGGCCGCAAGGCACCGTTCCCGCGCCCGGACAAGCCGGCCCGTGACTTCCGCCGGATGAACGGCAAGGTAATGCTGTTCAACGACGGAGCCATCCATGGCCCCTACCTGCAGTCCTACCGCGAAGAGTGGCTCAAGGAGCTGCTCCAGGCGCAAACATGGATCCGTGCCCACGCCCCCGAGCACGTGCAGAACATCGAACTCATCACGCTCGACGAACTCCATGAAATCCGCCGGATTTGGGTGTTCGACAAGCATGAGGTCGAGGACAGCTTGCCGCGGATTTACCAGGAAGCCACCGGCGAGCCGTTCCCGGGTGGACCATTGGATGAGCAGATTGTCATGGGGTCCGACGAGATGGACGTCCTCAAGCAGGTCTGCGACGGTGACGACCTGCACTACAACATGGTCCGCGAACTCCTCGCCGTCGAGCGGAAGTACCGCACCATGGCCCGCCGCTCCGGCCTCTTCCAGGCCCTCGAGCAAGCTGTGCAAAAGGGCTACTACGACAACCACGAAGACGCCGTGGAATTCGCTACGCGCAAGAAAAAGTGGCGGGACGACATCGCCGAGAACCTGACCTTCGACGACGAAAACGAACTCGATGCTCCTGCGTAAGATCACCCTCGAAGAATTCGGGGCCTACCGCGGCAAGCAGTCTCTCGACCTCACCCCCAAGAAGAACAAGCCGATCATCCTGATCGGCGGGCTGAACGGGTGCGGCAAGACGACTCTGCTCGACGCCATCCAACTGGCGCTTTACGGCAACCGTGCACGCTGCAGTGGGCGCGGAACCAAGGCGTACGAGACGTACCTGCGGGAGAGCATCAACCGCAAGGCTGACCCCAGCCGCGGCTCTGCCATCACCCTCGAGTTCACTGTCATGACCGGTGGGCAAGAGCACTACTACCGTGTCGTCCGCAGCTGGCACATCAGCGGCAAAACGCTCAAAGAGTTTCTCAACGCCTACGTCGACGAGACCTACGGCGAGCGGGTGAAGACTCAGCGCAACGCGCCGCCGGAAGGGAAGTTCAACCGGCTGCTCAGCGAGGGCTGGGCCGACCACGTCGAGTCACTGCTGCCCCTGGAAATCGCCTCCCTCGCCTTCTTCGACGGCGAGAAGATCGAGTCGCTGGCCAACCCCGAACGGGCGGCGTCCGTCATCGAGTCGGCAGTGCACTCTCTGCTGGGTGTCAGCACCGTCCAGCAGCTGCGCAACGATCTTCTGGCCCTGCAGCGGCGCCAGAAGCTTTCCGACGAAGAACAGCACCTCCTGGACAACATTCGCACGCAGGAAACCGAACGCGATGCGGTGCTGTCCCAATACGACATCGCCCACCAAGAGCTCGCCCAGTCCCGCAGCGAGCTCGGCAAGGCGCTACGCAAGCTGGAGAGCCTGGAGAAGGCGTTCGCTGACGAAGGCGGCGATCTGTTCACACGGCGCGTCGAGCTGGAGAACGACAAGAAGCAGACCTTTGCCCAGCTGACCCAAGTGCGTGCCGAGCTCACGCAGCTCGCTGCTGGACCGCTACCGCTGCTGATGGTCAAGCCTCTCCTGGACGACGTGCGCCAACAAGCCATGAGCGAGCAGGAAGCCCAACAGTCAGCTCAGGTCCTCGATGTTCTGGAGGAGCGGGACCGGTGGCTGCTGGAGCTGATGCCCGACACCGTCCGCGCCGAGGTCATCAAAAGTCTGGACGACGACCGCGCCGAGCGCGCCGCCAAGACGCGGCTGCCGGTGGATCTGCGCCTGCCACACGATGCACTGGCCCAGCTCACCGTCCTCGACGAACTGCTGCAGCGGGACACCCAGCGGTCCACACAGCTGCTGCACAGCGCCGCTGAACTCGCCGAACAGCTTGATCAGCTGGACCGGCAACTCGCCGGCGTTCCCGCCCAGGACAAGGTAGAGGCCCTACAAGTGGCCCGCGACGAGCAGATCGTGGAGGTTGCCCGTTGTGAGGCTTCCTGCGACCGCGCCGCGGCCAAGCTGGATGACCTCAAGCGACGTCGGGAGCACGTGACCACCCTGCTGGAGCGCGCTCACAAGGAGTTCGTCCGCACCAAGGTCAAGGCGGAAGAAGTCGAGCGGATCATCAAATACTCCGAGAAGGCTCGCGACACCCTCGAACGCTTCGGTTCCGCGCTCCTTGAACGGCACATCAACCGGCTTGAAGTGGCTGTCCTGCAAAGCTTCAGGGCCCTCATGCGCAAGCAATCTCTCGTCCACGACTTGCGTATCGACACCAACAAGTTCACGCTCACCCTCGCTGACGCCGAGGGCGAGGCCATCGACCCTGCGCGCCTCAGTGCGGGAGAGCGCCAGCTTCTGGCCGTCTCGCTGCTGTGGGGCCTGATGCGGGTTGCCGGCAACAGGCTGCCCAGCGTGATCGACACCCCCCTGGGGCGTCTCGATAGCCGTCACCGTGAGCACCTCGTCGACCGCTACTTCCCCAACGCCAGTGACCAGGTCCTCCTGCTCTCCACCGACGAGGAGATCGACGAGTACCTGCTAGGCCGTTTGAAGAAGTCCGTCGCCCACACCTACACACTCGTCCACGACGATACTGAGTTCACCACCAGCGTTGTCGAGGGCTACTGGTGGAACGCAGGAGTGCAGCATGTCGGTTGACAACGTCCGCCTGTCCCAGCCTGCCAAGGACCGGTTGATCTATCTCAAGCGCACCACCGGCATCACTCAATGGAACGTGCTGTGCCGCTGGGCGCTGCTGCTGTCGTTGAAAGACCCCTCCACGCCCTTGGTGAAGGACATCGTCACCGACTCCAACGTCGAGATGAGCTGGAAGACCTTCGCCGGCCAGCACGGCGATCTCTACCTGGCCCTGCTTAAACAGCGATGTGTCGCCATAGGCGAGGAACCTACCGACGAGAACATCCAGCGCATCCTGACCGTCCACCTGCACCGTGGCATCGGCTACCTCGGTGCTGACAAACAGATGGCCACGATCGAAGGAATGGTCGGCGCCGTCGTGCGCGTCTGACAACTCTCTTGGGCCTTCCCCCGTTGTGGTGGACACGCGGTCATTGATCACGCGGCGAGCGTGAGCTTAGCGGTGTGGTGTCGTCGTTCGTATTCGTTGGGGCTGAGGTGGCCGTTGGCGGAGTGCCGGCGGCGGGTGTTGTAGCGGGTCAGCCAGGCGAAGACGGTCCTTCTGCAGGTGGCGGCGTCGCCGTAGTGGCGGGCGCCCTGGAGGGTCTCGCGTTTCAGGGACGCGTGGAAGCTCTCGCAGGCCGCGTTGTCCGCGCTGGAGCCGACCGCGCCCATCGAGCGAGTCACTCCGAGCCGGTCGCAGAGGCCGGCGTAGACCCTGGCCCGGTATTGGGCTCCGTGGTCGGAGTGGAACACCGCGCCGTCCAGGCCGCCGCGGGTGCGGGCGGCCATCTTCAGGGCATCGGCGACCAGGTCAGTGCGCATGTGGTCGGCGATGGACCAACCGACGACCTTCCGGCTGAAGCAGTCCAGCACGGTCGCGAGATAGAGGAACTCCCCGTTCTCCAGGGGCAGATAGGTGATGTCTCCCATGTACTTGATCCCAGGCTCGGGGGCGGTGAAGTCCCTGCGGAACAGGTCCGGGACCCGTGCGGCGGCCGGATCGGGAACGGTGGTGCGGACCCGTCTGCGCAGGCGGACCCCGGTGATGGAGAACGTGCGCATCACCCGAGCGACCCGCTTCTCGTTGACCAGCAGGCCGTTCTCCTTCAGCTCCGCGGTGACCCGCGGGGAGCCGTAGGCGCCGCCGGACTCCGCGTGGACCTCGCGGATCCGCGCGGCCAGGCGCTCGTCGGCCCGCTGCCGGACCTGCCTGGCCTGCCGGTCGGACAGCCACTTGTAGTAGCTGGACCTGTTCAGGCCCAGGACTTCGCAGAGCCGCTTCACCTCGAAGGCGTCCCGGTGGTCGTCGACGAACTGGAAGCGGCTGATCACCAGTTCGTCTCCCCGGCGAAATACTTGGCCGCCTTGCGGAGTATGTCCCGCTCGGTCGCGAGCTTCCGCTCACTCGCCTCGAGTTCGGCCACCCGGGCCTCCAGCTGCCGGATCCGCTCGTCCGGCTCCGTGGCCGGCGCGGCCTGCTTCGACGCCGCGACCCTCCTGCCGCCTGCCGGCGGGGCGGCAGGGTCCTGGCCCCGGCGCTCGCGGTCCCGCAGCACCCAGTTCCGCAAGGTATTCCTGTCGATGCCCAGGTCAGTGGCGATGCTCTTGTAGGTTGCCCCGGGTGTGGACTCGTACAGGGCCACGGCATCGGCCTTGAACTCGTCCGAGTAGTCCTTCATCGCCATCGGCGCTGGTCTCGCTTCCTCTGGATCAAGCAGATCCAGTATCAGCGTGTCCACCACTCAGGGGGAGGCTCCCTTGCCTGATTCCCCAGGGTGATCCCTGGGGAATCGGTGTATTCGGGTTTCGGCTCTGCGTACGTCGCTCACACGGACAAGCCCTGTAGGAGCTGGCTGGCGGCCGAGATGCACTGCGTTTCCGGCCCACACCGCAGCCGAGGTCCAGTGCGGTCCGCCAGCTTGTCGACGATGTCTGGAGCGCTCCGAGGCGCTGCTGTTACCCAGTGTCCTGGCCTTGGCCGTCACCCCCGGCCAACAAGGTCCTCGGCAAGACTGCCGCCGCGGTCGGAACTACCTCCGACTGCCCCACCGCCAACGTTTTACCCTAACCAAGAGCCGCCGCCAACAGATCGCCACCGCCGCGAGCACCTGACCACCACAGCCGTCATCGGGCCGACACCACCGTCGAAACGGCCAACCGCCGCCAGGGGCGCAAGTTCGATACCACCCTCGTTTGGCACCTTCTGTCAGGCCATGTCGACGCAAGCGCCCTCCCCCCGTAACCGGCTAGCTCTACGTCCTCCTCTTCCGGCGTGGCCACGTCTGCGTGCTCGTCTGTACGCAAGCGTCCGTGAGCTCCTAGGCACTGTTTCTCGGATCTCCGTACACGAGCGCGGTGTTGGGGTCAGGCTGGCTGGATGGGACGTGGTGACCTGACGAACGCGGAATGGGATCGGCTGGAGTCGTTCTTACCTCGTGGTGGTGCTCGTGGCGGCCGATGGAGTGATCACCGGCGGGTGATCAACGGAGTGTTGTACCGGGTGCGGACCGGTGTGCAGTGGCGGGACCTACCTGAGCGGTTCGGACCGTGGGAGACGGCCTACAAGCGTCATCGCCGCTGGTCAGCGGATGGGACGTGGAAGATGCTGCTGTCGAGGGTCCAAGCCGCCGAGGACGCCGCGGGCCGGATCGCCTGGGACGTGTCGGTGGACTCCACAGCGGTACGAGCTCACCAGCACGCCGCCAGCGCGAGGAAAGCACCGCCTGCCGCGGTGCCTCAAAGGGGGCCCGCCAAAGGACGAACCACGTCGATCCGGTACTTCAGAAACTGGCCGTCCGGCTGGAGGAGGTGGTCAGATCGGCGAATGCCTGGGACGCTCCCGCGGCGGCTTCACCACCAAAATCCATCTCGCCGCCGACGGACGATGCCGGCCCCTTGCCCTCGTCCTGACACCCGGCCACTACGGCGACGGCCCCCAGCTCGAGCCCGTGCTGAAACAGGTGTCCGTGCCCCGCAGCGGAGTCGGGCGGCCACGCACCCGCCCCGACCATGTCCTGGCGGACAAGGCCTACACCTCCCGAAGTAACCGCCGCTAGACGGTCCCGGGGATGCACGGACTGGCGGATCCCAGACCTGGAAGTGGGACATGCTATGAACTGGCAGGGTCGTTGCCCATCGCGCCAAGGGTGTGGAGACGGTGGTCTCAGCTCGGATGAGGGGGCCATCCCCAAAAAGTTCGTGGTAGGTACATAATCTCTTCACGACTCGAGTGATCACGGTCACGAGTGAGGCTATGGCGGTTGGCTCTGCTGCGGTATGTCTGACTATGCGTACTGGGCACGGAGGGGAAGTAGAAAGTCTATGTATGGGATGGGCTCGCAGCCGAGGTTCCTGGATCACGTGCGGGGAACGTGGGGTAGCTTCGCAACTCCCGCCGGTCGTGTGGACTACATCATGACCAAGGCGCGCCTCGGTGAGGACGCCAACGACCCGGAGCGCCGCCTCACCAAGAGCCTCGCCCCAGTGCGCGAAGTGATGGAGGCTGCAGACCTTGATTTCAACCAGCTCCTGCAGCGGGACTTGGACGATCATCGCGTCGCCGTCCAGCTGATCCCTTACCTCATGACGGAGCAAGCGAACGGACCGGCGTTCTTCCCGCCGGTCGTTGCGGTCCTCCTGCCTTTCCGGAGCAAGCGCCCGTCGCAGTTCGCGCCTCTGGAGGTGGAGCCAACGCTCGTCATGGACGACGGTGCGCAGTGGTTGCAGCAGCGTGCGGGGGAGGCGTTTCAAGTTCAGCGGCTAGCGGCGCCGGACGGCCAGCCGCATCCGGGCAGCATCGGAAAGCTGTGGTGGAATAGCGCCGAAGCGCAACTGGTCGTCCTCGATGGCCAGCACCGGGCAATGGCGCTCCTGGCGGTGGAGCGCACCATGACCAAAAGCTGGCAGGGTTCCAGCGGTGCGAAGTACCGCTCTTTCTACGAGCACCAAGTGCAGCACCTGATCGATGAGCAAGGCGGTGACCTCGATCTGAGCAAGGTCGAGGTACCCGTGACCGTGTGTTGGTTCCCCGGGCAGACGGGCGCGGACGGCAAGCCGCATGAGGCGGCCCGCAAGCTCTTCGTCGATGTCAACAAGGAGGCGCGTCCCCCGTCGGAGTCGCGCATCATCTTGCTGTCGGACGCCGAGCTGAAAAATATCCTCACCCGTCGTCTGCTGAGTGAGCTGCGGGGAAACAACGGCGGTGACCTGATGCCGCTGTACGCCGTGGAGTACGACAACCCACAGGTCAACGCTAACCGGCCGGCGCGCTGGTCAGTGCTGACGAGCATCACCGTCCTCAAAGCCATCGTCGAACGTCTGCTGTTCGGTCCGGCCCGGCAGTTGCAGGACGTTGCTTTCAAGCAGGGCCCGGGCCGGCACAACGTTCGTGAACAGGACAAGTTCCTGCGCACTCAGCTCGGCTTCGCCAGTCTGTTCAATGAGGAGATCGACGATGGCGGCTTCCCCTACCGGAGGGACGAACTAGGCAACGCACACTTCCCGCTCGGTCAGATCGATACCATTACCGAACGCTTCGCAGCGACGTGGGGTCGGGCCGTCCTGACGCTGCTGTCGCGTACTGCTCCCTACGCCTCGCACTCCAGGGCGCTTACCGCGTTGAGAGATTCCTGGCACCGGGACGACAGCAGCCTCGCGCTTGCCTACGATGCACTGTTCAGCGGTGTCGGCGTTTTTTGGACTCTGCGGGCCAGTCACGACGACTTCCTTGTGAAGAAATCTGAGGGCCTCAACCCCAGCAAGTCGGACATCGTCGTGGCGTGGGAGTCACTGGACAAGCGGGAGCAAGACTTCGAACGGCTGCGCGCCAAGGAGTACCTCGACTCCACAACCCAGAACCACGTCAAGCGAGCGAACGCGGCGTTCGCGGTCTTCAATACCCAGGCGTGCCAGATCGGGCAGATGCTTGCTCTCGGCACGCTGTGGGAGCTTCGCAAGCAGCAGGGCTCAGGGGGACTCGAGGAGCTCCCCGCGTTTGCTGCCGCCCTGGTCGACGGCTGGAACGCGTACTTTGCCCAGGAGCACGGCAAGGGCCGGGACCGAAAGCTCGCCTTCAGCAACAGCAGGAGCGACGTCACAAATCCGCTGAACCAGATCAGCAACATGGACACGCCCCAGGCGGTCTACTTCCGCTACTTCTGGTTCCAGGCTTTGGACACCCCGGCCGCCTGGGAGCATGTGAGCCGGTGGTTTGTGGATCGGCACGCCTTCACCCAAGTCCTGCATGCTGCACGCCTGTTCTATCTCGAGTTGTTGATCAAGCAAAATGCGAATGCCCTGAAGGCCAGCCGGCCGGGCAGCCCCCAGGCCAAGCTCGAGCAGCTTGCCGCTGAGATGGCCCACAAGACGCTGATGAGGGCGCTGCGGGACTGGTTCTATCTGGATCAGGATCAGTACGACCAGTGGGCGGCGTCCTTGAAGGTGCCGACGCAGCGTTCGCAGGACAGCGGGCCGGCACCGGAAACGGTCACGGCTGCTGCGGAGTAGGGCGGCGCGGGGTGTACGGTGCCCGTTCCTCTTCCGCCAAAGCCTGTAGGAAGAACGGGTATACATCGACGGGTGCACCACTGACGGTGTGCCACGAGGATTGACCAGCATTCGGTCTCAATCGGCGGTCGCGGTTGGGCACGAAGAACTGAGCGAGTGGGACGCAGCCGTGGACAAGATATCTGCGTGGTTCAAGCACCTGGATGACGTGGAGCAGGTCATCATCCGGGATCACGTGTGCGCTGCTGATCCCGCCCCGCTGGACGCACTGGCGTCCGAACTGCGAATGTTCCGGCACGTAGTTCACAAGCGCCGTAACGACCTGCCGCAGTCCCTGCAGAACGTCATTGAGGACGACTCGGACCTGCAGCGTGCTGTCGCATGCGTCGAGCGCGAGATCGCGTGTCCGGTCTTCGAAGCGGATCTCCTCTCCCGGCACCCGTGGCTGGCGGAAGAAGTGACCCGCGAAGGCGTCACCGTGCTGGACGTCCTCAGTGGCCTCAAGTGGCCGGGTTCCCAAGTCGCCGGATGGGTCTTCGACGGAGACATCGAACGCGAGGAGCGTCGAACGTTGGCCGCCCTTGGCATGGAAGCCGGGGAGACCATGACCCTCAAGGCGGCGCAGCGGCTCGTGCAGCAGGCCGGAGTAAAGATCGCGCCCGGAGAATCCACTCTTTGCCGTTGGCTGGCCCGCTGCGGACTGGCGGTGTCAGCACGTCAGGTCACACTTCCCCTGTTTCCCGCTGCCGAGGATGACACTGATAGGACTGCACCTGTCATCACGGACGGCCGGCATGACCCTGGGGCTTCGTCCACCTTGGGGAAGACGCCCCCTGCATACAGTCACCACGACCAGTATGCATCAGGTGACCCTTCGCAGCCGGGCCTCGCAGACACGGAGCTGTCGCATGCACAGGTGGCGGCGCCCGGCGGTGTCGATGAGCTGTGGACCGCGCTGGACCGTTTTCGGATCCTGGCGGTGGAACACCAAGTGACTGCAGACCTTGGGACTTTGCTGCTCGATGTCGAACACCTGCCGGGCGACATGCGTCGCTTGGCCTTCCAGGTCCGCGGAGCTTTCCTTGGGAACGACGGGCGATGGCGCCTTGGACAGGCTCACGCCGTCAGCCCGTTGTCCGGCGCGAGCGCCACCATGCCTCTTTCTGCCCCTGCGCAGGACGCATGCGCTGCGACCCTGCTTCCTCGTGATGGGGAGGAAGCGCAGAAGCCGAAGGACCGGGCGGCACAGCGGGCATCCGCCGACCAGCTGCCTACTTCAGGCACCGACGGCCGGGCTGATCTTTGCGCTGGGCGGATGGTTCTGACAGCCGTCGAGGCAGCCCTCGTGGAATCTGAGCAGCCCATGTCGACGCTGGATCTGCTGCACAGCTGCGCACGCACCATGGATGCCACGCAGCTCGAGCGAGCGCTGGCCGTCGACACCCGTTTTTGTCACGACGCCCGCGGCCTGTGGGCGCTCGCCAAGTGGGACGTGCCGATGCTCAAGCGACCGCATTCGCTCGTGGGCAGCCCGGCGGACGCAAGTGAAGATGGAGCACCCTGCGGTGAGGCAGCCGATAAACGGATGACGGAACGTACGGGCGAAGAGGCTGACGTCGGGCAGGTCATCCCGTTGCCGTCCCACCCTGCGGGCACGGACGCCACCGAGCATCCAGCTGACCACCTCACCGATCCGCGCCCGCACCGCTGGCTGGACGTGTTCCCCTGGCTGACGTCAGGCCCTGATGCCCAGACGTGGTGGAACGACACCATCACAGGCGCCACCCCTTCCGTACGGCGTCGGCGCTTGGCCCAGGTCACCGAGGACGCGATGACGCGTCTGTCCCAGTGGACGATGGGGCAGATCTTTCCGGTTCTCGCACCCGACCTTCCCCTGAACCGAATCGATTTGCCCACTCGTGCCATGACCGCGTTCGGTCAGCGCAGTTACACCCAGGTCGGCCACTTGGCGGGCATCACTGTCGAGGAGATGCGCCGCTGGCGGCAAGTGGGTGGCGGCACGGTTGTCGCGACCCTGTGTGGGCTGGCAGACGCATCGACCGTGTATGCGGTGCCGGTGCAGGTAACAGGCCGTCACGCCGTACCTGGCGCGACGCAGCAGCAGTCGCCCCAGCCTCCACGGCCGCCGTGGACCTCGAAGATCGTGACAGACGTTTCGGAGATCGCGACGTGGTACGCCGCCGTTGGTCTTCCTAACCAACCTCTGCTCGGTGCCCCGTTGCCCCACGGTATCCCGCAAGACGTCCTGCAGACCTGTCGGCGGCTCGAAGCGCTCAAGGCTGCAGACCTTCTGACTGCCGACGAGCTCGAGCTGGATGTGGCCCGACTGCTCGATCAGGCCCTACAGACACTCGATCGTCGCACCGTTGACATCCTGTCAGCACGTTGTTTCCAGGAAGGCTCCCACACCCTGGACCAGATCGGCAGGGACCACGGGGTCAGCCGAGAACGAGTACGCCAGATTGAAGGCAAAGCGCGCACAGCAATGCGTGACCTTTTGGGCGACGGTCTGCTTGGACGGGTAGCAGAGACGACCCGCGCCCTAATCGGTACCGTTCGGCCGCTGGATAATCTACTCGCCCTGCTTCCCGCGCTCGGCAAGGTGGTCGACGCAGTCGGCCAGCCTGCCTGGCGGGTCTTGAATGGCCTCGACGATGCCTACGAGATCGAGGATGGGTGGTGCGCAGCGCTGACGATGACAGCCGCCAGGACGATCACTCAGACGCAGCTACATGAGAAGGCCGACACTTACGGCGTCGTGCGCCTCGAGGGCCTCGCCCTGATCGAAACGAGCAGCCCGGAACAGCTGCCGGAGCTGACGAAATCGTGGCTGACCCAATGCGGCTATGTCATCGACGGTGGCTTCGTCTTCACCCGGATCCAGTCGGTCAACGACTACGGTGCGGCGGTGCTCTCGATTGCCGGAACGCCGCTCACCGCCCAGGAAATTGTGGACCGCTTCATCTTCGAGCGCAGCGTTGGATCGCTGCGCAACGCCATGAGCCAGGACGATCGCTTTCAGCGCGTGGATCGTGACCGATGGGCGCTGTCGGAGTGGGACATGGACGCTTACGTCGGAGTTCGCGCGCTGATCCAGGAGCAGGTGGAGCGCGGCGGAGGGCATGTCCTCCTAGACGACCTCATCGAGTACATCACCGGCAAGTACAGCGTCACGGCCACCAGTGTGGTGACCTACGCTAGTTCGCTGCCGTTTGAGAGCCGGGACGGCGTCGTTCGCATGGCAGCCGCCGACCGAGAGATCAGGAAGTCACCCGAGCGTACCCGTCGTCTGTTCCGCCACCAGGATGCCTGGGCGTACCGGCTGCGCATCACCAAAGACCACCTCCGCGGGAGCGGCTTTCCCGCGCCCGTGGCGATCGCGGGCATCGTGGGGCTGCAGTTCGGCCAGACGCGGCAACTAGCGTCCACCCTGGGCCCACAGACCATCGGCTGGACCGGCAATCAGCCGGCGTTCGGATCGATCCGCCGATTCCTCTTGGACAGCGACATTGCGGTCGACAGCGAAGCCTTCCTGATCATGACGGACGATGGCCACTTCGCCCTAGAGCCAGTACGAGAGCCGGCGGGAGACGGCCTTGCCGAGGCACTGAGTTTGATCGGTGTCGCCGACACGCTGGACGGAAACGAGGCGCGGGAGGCGTTGACTAAGGCCATCGGCCTCTCACCCCGCTCTCCCATGGCGAGCATCATCGGCGGCTACAGCGAGCGCGGTGACAGCGACATCGCCACCCTGCTCATGGGCGTCCGTGACGTCCTCGAGAGTAACGGCGACTCGAAGTCCATCGCATCGAGCGCAGACATCGACGAAATCATGGACTTGCTATGACCGCCCCCGCCCACAGCCTGCGCCTCCTCGCGCTGAACGATCGCTACCGCAGTGATCAGGAAGACGTCGTCGCAAGCTTCTACATGCCGGCATTCTCGGCGGCGACGTCTTACAGCCGGGCCGTCGGTTACTTCACCTCGACCAGCCTTGCCCTGTTCGCCCGCGGCATCGAGAGCTTCGCCGAACGCGGCGGCGCCATGCGGCTGGTGGCCTCCCCCCACCTTGACGAGGACGACGTCACCGACATCGAGCGCGGATACGACGTCCGGCGGGTGCTTGAGAAGGCGACGATCCGTGAGCTCGACACCGAGCAGCCCGAGACGGTCCTGGACGGCCTCGGCATCCTCGGACGCCTGATCGCCCAGGGCCGCCTGGACATCAAGCTGGCCTTCGTCGAACGGGACGGACGCATCGGCATCTACCACGAAAAGATTGGCACGTTTCGTGATGCTGTCGGTGATCTGGTCAGCTTCACCGGGAGCAGCAATGAGACGTACGGCGGCCTGATGGCGAACTTCGAGTCGATCGAGGTGTACCGGGGCTGGGTCGCCGGCGACGGTGCTCGGGCGCTGCGTCTCGAGGCGGATTTTGAGAAGCTGTGGTCCGGCCAGACGCCACACCTCAGCGTGGAACCCTTCCCTGATGTCGCCCGCGACCGCCTCATCAAGCTGGGGGGCGAGCGGCCCAGGGCTTCCCTGCCCGGGTGCGATGACGCGCTCACACCTTCGCACGTCGTTGCGGCCGAGCCCGCCAGGCTGGCCCTCCCGGCATGGCTTACCGTCCGCGACTACCAGCGGGAAGCGGTGGCCTCGTGGCTGCGGCAGCAGGGCCGTGGGATCCTCAAGATGGCCACCGGAACCGGGAAGACCAAGACCGCCATGATCGCCGCGACCCAGCTGGCCAACGCCCTGCGCCAGCGTGAGGAGCCCTTGGTCGTCCTGGTCCTGGCGCCCCTGCAGCACCTCGTCGACCAGTGGGTCACGGAGATCGAGGCGTTCGGTGTTCGCCCGGTTGCGGTCTACGAGTCCGGCCAGAAGTGGTTGCACACCGTCGAGGACCAGCTCAACGAAGCACGCCTGGGACAGCGCCCGATCGTGGCGATGGTCGCAACGAACGCCTCGTTTGCCAGCGCTAGGTTCCAGTCGGTGCTCGGGAGGATCTCACAGCCGCTCCTTGTCATCGCCGACGAAGCCCACAACCTCGGCTCGTCGGCTTACCGCTCGGCGCTCCCGTTCAATGCGACCTACCGTCTTGCACTATCGGCGACCCCCGAACGCTGGTTCGACGACGAGGGCACCGATGCCCTGATCGGATACTTCGGCCCGATAGCTTTCGAGTTGGGGCTTGGCGAAGCCATCGAGATGCGAGCGCTCTGCCGCTATCTGTACCTGCCGCGTCTCGTCGAGCTGAATGACGTCGAAACCAACCTGTACGTCGATTTGACCAGCCAGATCGCTAAGAGACTTGCGGCCGGCGATAGCCTCAAGGACACCGGTTCCGACTCCCCTATCGGCTTCCTCCTCCGGCAACGCGCAGGCATCCTTGGGCATGCCAAAGGCAAGCTTGCGCAGCTCAGGTCAGATCTCGAAGCCCGACGCGATAGTTGGTTCCAACTGATCTACTGCGCCCAGGGGCGACGACCGATCGAGCCGGGTGACCCACCTGGAGCCAACCAGCTTCACGACGTGATGAACCTGGTCGGAAACCAATTGCACCTCTCTGCGCATTCCTACATCTCGGACACACCACGCGCTGAGCGGAAACGTCTGCTCCGGCGCTTCAGCGGGGGAGACGACTTGCGCGTGCTCGTCGCCATGCGCTGCCTCGACGAGGGAGTCGACATCCCCGACGCTCGCATCGGCTACCTGCTGGCCAGCAGCAGCAATCCGCGGGAATTCATCCAGCGCCGCGGACGCCTGCTGCGTCGAGCAGATGGCAAGGAGCGGGCCGAGGTTCTGGACTACCTGGCGGTGCCTCCTGCCGGCACCCCGATCAATTTCGACGTCGAACGAGCGCTACTGCGACGCGAGTTCGAGCGAGCCGACGAATTCGGCAAGCTGTCGGAAAACTACGAAAGGACCCTCGAGACGTTGCGCCCGCTCAAGGAGCGCTACCAGCTGATGGATATGTAGGCAAGGGATATGACACAGACCATACCTGAGGGAGGACATGCAGTGACCGGTGGGGGTCGGACCGAAAAACAGGTGCTCGAGGAGCTCAGCGAGGAGGAGCTGTCGCTGCTCAGGCGCGTCCTCCAGATCGAGAGGGCGAAAATGCATTTGAGTGCGTACGACGCGACGGACGACCTGCTCGCCGCGGTGAAGGAGATCCTTCCGTGAGACTGCAGTCGATCACGCTGACCAACTTTCGTCAGTTCCGCGGAGTGCAGACATTCGATCTCAGCTCCGACTCCCTCAAACCGGTCTCTCTGCTGTTCGGGGCGAACGGCGCCGGCAAGACGACCTTCCTCAACGCCTTCACCTGGGTGCTGTACGGCTCGATGTCCGACGACGTCGAGGAACAGGACCGCATAGTGACCGATAGCGTCTGGCGAGAGCTTGCGATCGGCCAGTCGACGGAAGTCGCTGTTGACCTGCGACTCGACCACGAAGGCCAGGACTACCGCGTGCTGCGCCGCGCAAGCCTGCGCAAGGAGTCGGACCTGCAGCCCAAGCCCTCACCCGAGGTCCAACTGTGGACCACCAAGGCTGACGGTTCCTCGGAGGTTGTTACTGCCCCCCAGGAAGCCATCCTCAGCATTTTGCCGCGGGGTGTCAGCCGCTTTCTCTTCTTCAACGGTGAGCGCATCGAGAAGCTGGTCAAGAAGGGCGCCTATGCGGAGGTCAAGCAGGACATCAAGGTGCTGCTCGAGATGCAGCATGTCGAGCGGGCACTCGAGCACCTGCCCAAGGTCGACCGACGCCTGACCCAGGAACTGAAGAAATACGGCGGAGACAAAGCCAGCGAGATCCAGACCGACATCGATGACCTACGCGAGCGTGAGACGACCGCTCGGGGAGAGCTAGAGGGTCTCGAAGCGGACTTGGCCACGCTGATCGAAGAACGCGAGGCAGTCACCGACCTGCTGCGTCAGCACGCAGTCGCAGCGCCCATCCAGGCGCAGCGCGATGCCGTCACCGAAGAACTCGCGGAGGCCCGCAGCGCTCGTGACGCGGCAGTGGCCGAACAGGCCAACCTGGTTGCGACACGCGGCTTCCTGGCCTTCACCGAAGCGCTCGCCGAAAAGACTTTGGCGACGGCCGACGGCCTCTACCAAAAGGGAGCTTTGCCAGCGCCGCTCAAGCGGGAGTTCGTCGACCAGCTCTTGGAGCAGGGCGCCTGCATCTGCGGTACGCCTTTGGTCGAGCACACCGTTCCGTGGGAGCACGTCAAAGACTGGCGACAGCGGGCCGGACTTCAGGCTGTCGAGACAGCTTGGCAACAGCTCAGTGGCCAGATTGTCCCACTTTCCTCCAAGCGTACAGAACTGCGTGAAGATTTCGCACAAATCACCAAGCGAATCAACGATGCGCGCGAACGGGTTGATCGCTTGGAGGCCAGCAAGTCGGAGCTCGATGGCAAGCTGCGCGACGACCGCCTGGAAGGCGCTCAGGATCTCGAAACAAAGCGGATGGACCTCGACAGCCGCATCGGTGTCAAGCAGCAGCGGATCGGCTCCATTACGAGTGAACTTGAGCGCATCAAGAACGACATTGACAAGAAGACGAAGGAACGCAGCCGTGCCGAGGTCACGGACGAACTCGCGGGCAAAGCCCGGGCACGCTCTGACCTCGTGCAGTCGGTACGGCGTGCACTGAGCGAAATCCTGTCTATCCGCGAAGACGACATGCGCGTGCGCCTGGACGCTGAGTTGAAGAAGGTGTTCCGGAGCATCACGCACCAGAACCACATCCCCACCCTCAACAAGGGATTCGAGCTGACGCTCCACAAGGATGTGAACGGTGTCGAGCTTCCCGTGCCGAAGTCGACTGGCGAGAACCAGATCTTGAGCCTCAGCTTCGTCGCCGCCGTCTCCAAGCTCGCTCGCGAGAACCACAAAGAGCGTCGCGCAGAGGGCCATGCCCCTGTAGATGCCGGTATGTATCCCATCGTGATGGACGCTGCGTTCGGCTCACTCGATCAGGACTATCAGCAGGCTGTATCGCGGGCACTCGCAAAGATGGCTCCGCAGCTTATCGTCCTCGTAAGCAAGAGCCAGGGTCTCGGGAAGGTCGTGAATGAGCTGATGCCCTACGTCAGCCATCTCGGCGTCATCCAGACGCACACCACCGCGGCGGAGAACGGCACCGACCATATCGAGCTGGAGGGGATGTCCCACCCCTACATCGTGGCGGCTGAGAGCGACTACTCCGAACTGAAGGTGATCAAGTGACCGCATTGTTCGTCGATGTCCGGGCCCGTCGCCCGCAGCAGCACGAAGCTCTCATGATCGAGTTGCGCGACGAGGCAGGTTTCCCCACCTATCGCGACATCCTGCTCTTCGCCGCTGCGCTGGGGTTCCGTCACGACCGTCACGCTGCCCTCACAGCACCCCATAGTGACCGCATCCGCTACGAAGTGCTAACCGCTCCTGCCTTCAGCGAGGCACTGATCAACATGATCGCCACCAACGTGATCACTGGAGATCCGGAGATCATGGACGCGGCGCGTCTCGAGCAGAGGATCCACATCTTCGAGACGTACGCCAACGGTGGTCTCGACTACATTCAAGAGCAGATCAACATTCGGCATCAGCCGGCCGCGCGTGTCGTCATTGACCTGGTAGCCGAGGCGTTCAGCGGAAGCAGCGGAGCCAAGCCAGCCTCGGTCGAGGAGCTGCTGAATGGATGGGCAGGGGGTTCAAACTGATGGGCTAACCCTGCAGCATCGCGCCGAACCTCTGTCACACGGGGGCCCAGCTGGGTTTGCAACGGTGGCGAGGCGGGGGCGGCCGACAGTTGTAGGCGGAGACGGCACGTGGGCCTGTGCACCGAGCCGTCTTCGCCCCCTCCAACGGGTCGGTGGCTGCCGTTTCGGCCTGGGGCGGAGCACCCGCCAGCTCCTCTGCAATGGCCGACGCAACGCGTAGTTACCGGACGGCACCTCTTCGTTGGGCTGTTGAGGTGCCCGAATCCCGAACTCACTACGAACCTGGAGTGCAAGGCAAGCATTAGCTGGCCGAGCGGGATAGGCGCGCGTAATGTCGCAGTCTTGAAATGCGAAGCCCCCTGGAAAGGTCCAGGGGGCTGAAGCCCAGCGCTGAGCTCGATCACTCGTGCGGCACGGTACAGATGAACGGTCTCGTCGTCTGAGAGTCGCACGGCAGCCCCATGACTTCCCGCCTCACGGCTGAGCCATTGGACTCTCTAGCAGTTCAGTGCCGGGGTACCTCGCCGCCAGGCCACGATGTGGTGATCCTGGTTGCGCGGCAGGCGAATGGGCAGCTACTCCAACTTTCGGGCGCGCAGCATCTCGGTGCTATGCGTGAGAGCCTGTCCCCGCAGGCTCCGATGTTTCCCGATGCGGCGGAGTTCTTTCATCGAGAAGAGCGCGATGTTGCCGCGGCCCGCAAACGTCTCGATGCTCGCAAACGTCTCGATGATGCGCACGGCTTCGGAGTCAGCGCGCAGGCGTTCAACGGCGGTTGCCATGGTCCCCCCTTGGGCATGGCAGCACTGGGCAGCCTAGAACGCAACTGGCAGGGACGCGTGGTGAACGCCCACTCAACATGGCATGGCGCGACCCTGGGCCTGCCGGTCGGCCAGACAGGCGACCCGCCTTCCGGTGCTTAGCGGCGGCGCTTCTGGGCTCGTCCGATGACCTCCCCGCGCAGCGGCTGATCAGGGGAAACGCTTCAGGATCCTGTCCACGAATAGTCCACGGACCGCGTCGCAGGGCTGCTTCGGACGGCACATGCCTGCACATACGCGAAGACCCCGCACTCAGCGTTTCCGCTGGTGACGGGGTCTTTGGGCACCTCATACAAGGTGCCCCCGGCAGGATTCGAACCTGCGCACACGGCTCCGGAGGCCGTTGCTCTATCCCCTGAGCTACGGGGGCGCGTTCGCCGCGGCGCGTTGGTCGCGGTGACGGGTAGAACACTACCAGCTCACCTGGGGTGGTCGTGAACAGGATTTCCGTGCGGTGGGGGTGGTGCGCCGGAGCGAGTGCCTGCCGTGTCCTGTCCGTTACGGGTGGAAGTGCGGAAAAGCCGGACGGGGGGTGCGCGCCGTGCCTACTCTCTAGTTGTGGCGGGCGCTTCCGGCCGGATCCTTGTCGTCGACGACAGCGAAGTGATCCGGCAGCTGATCAGGGTCAATCTCGAGCTGGAAGGGTTCGAGGTGGTGACCGCGGCCGATGGTGCCGAATGTCTGGAAGTGATCCATCGGGTGCGGCCCGACGTGGTGACGCTGGACGTGGTCATGCCCCGGCTCGACGGGCTCGGGACGGCGGCGCGGTTGCGGTCGGACCCGGGGACGCGTGATCTGCCTCTCGCCATCATCAGCGCCTGCAGCCGCCCGGAGGTCGAGGCCGGACTGGACGTGGGAGTGGACGCGTTCGTGGCCAAGCCGTTCGAGCCGGCCGAACTCGTGGGTGTGGTGCGGCGGTTGATGGAGCTCAGGCGTGGGCCGGAGGAACCGGCGCCGGTAAGTGCCTGAAACGGTGGCGCACGCACCAAAAGGGGCGCGAGCTGTCCGGATGGCGGGACCCAGCCGAAACGGGTCGACCTACCCCGCCCCGGCTCCCCTAATCTGGATCCCGTGACCCCCGTCGAGCTCTCGCACACCGTGCTGCGCGCGGTGCGTTCCGCCGTGGACGAGGGCGAGCTGGCGGTGGCCGTGCCGGAGACCGTGAAGATCGCCCCGCCCGGCCCCGGGGGCTGCGGGGACTACGCCACCAACGTCGCGATGCGCCTCGCCGGGCCGGCCGGACGGCCCGCCCCGGAGGTCGCCGAGGTGCTGCGCACCCGGTTGATGCGGGTGAGCGGGGTGCGGGACATCGCCGTCACCGGCCCGGGGTTCCTCAACATCAGTCTTGAGGGCGACGTCGACGCCGCCCTGGTGCGCAGGGTGCGTGCGGAGGGCGGCCTCGCGTACGGCAGGGGGGACGCGTTCGCCGGGCGGACGGTCACCCTGCGGGTCGCGGAGGAGGTGCGGGCCCAGGTGATCGCCGAGGTCGTCGGCCGGCTGATCGAGGGCCAGGGCGGCGTGGCGGAGGTGGTGGTCGTGGAGGACGCGCGGGACGCCGACATCCGCCCCGTGCCCGCGCCCGCCGACCCCGCACGCCTCGGCCCCGCCGCCGCACGCTGGGCGCTGCTGCACCCCGCGCCGCACGACCGGCCCACCCTCGGGGACGAGCACCTGGCGCAGCGGGAGAGCAATCCGCTGTTCCGGGTGCGGTACGCCCACGCCCGGGCCCGCGCCGCGAGCCGGAACGCCACGCAGCTTTGCCACGCCGCGGAACCCGGCCCGGTGGACCACGGAGCAGGGGAACCCCTCGCCCTCCTCCGTGAACTCGCCGACCACCCCCGCGTCCTCGCGCAGGCCGCGCGGGCCCACGCCCCGGACCGGGTCGCGCGACACCTGGTGGGGGTCGCGGACGCCACGCTGGAGTTCCTGACGTACGGGGCGGTGCTGCCGACGGGGGAGGAGAAACCCTCGGCCGCCCACCGCGCCCGGCTCGCGCTCGCCGAAGCCGCCGGGACGGTGCTGGCCGGTGGCCTGACCCTGCTCGGCATCGACGCACCCGACCATCTCTGAGCACGCGCGAACACGAGCGAACGACACGCACCGCGAGAGCCAGAGACCGAACAGAGACGCAGAGACAGACGATGAGCCGTTCCGCACACCCCGCCGGACCCCGTCACGCCGACGTCCTCCCCGAGGGGCACTACACCGCGCCGCCCGCCGACCTGAACGTCCTCGACCCCAAGGTGTGGGCGGGATCCGTCACCCGTGACGAGGACGGCGCCGTGCGCGTCGGCGGGGTCGACGTCCGGGACCTCGCCCGGGAGTACGGCACCCCGGCGTACGTGATGGACGAGGACGACTTCCGGCAGCGCGCCCGGGCCTGGCGGGAGGCGTTCGGCGAGGGCGCCGACGTGTTCTACGCCGGCAAGGCGTTCCTCTCCAAGGCCGTGGTCCGGTGGCTGCACGAGGAGGGGCTGAACCTCGACGTGTGCTCCGCCGGTGAGCTGGCGACCGCGCTGGCGGCGGGGATGCCGGCCGAGCGGATCGCGTTCCACGGCAACAACAAGTCCCTCGGCGAGATCGAGCGGGCGGTCACCGCGGGGGTCGGGCGGATCGTGCTCGACTCGTTCCAGGAGATCGTGCGGGTCGCCCACGTCGCGCAGGCGCACGGGGTGCGGCAGAAGGTGCTGGTCCGGGTGACGGTGGGCGTGGAGGCGCACACGCACGAGTTCATCGCGACCGCCCACGAGGACCAGAAGTTCGGCCTCCCGCTGGCCGGCGGCCAGGCCGCCGAGGGCGTGCGGCGGGCGCTCGGGCTGGACGGGCTCGAGCTGGTCGGCATCCACAGCCACATCGGGTCGCAGATCTTCGACATGGCCGGCTTCGAGGTCGCCGCGCGGCGCGTGGTCGGGCTCCTCGCCGAGATCCGTGACGAGCACGGCGTCGAGCTGCCGGAGATCGACCTCGGCGGCGGCCTCGGCATCGCCTACACGAGCGAGGACGACCCGCAGGGGCCGCACGAGATCGCCAAGGCGCTCGGGGAGATCGTCGCCCGCGAGTGCGAGGGCGCCGGGCTGGCCGCGCCGCGGATCTCGGTGGAGCCGGGGCGGGCCATCGTCGGTCCGACGGCGTTCACGCTGTACGAGGTCGGCACGCTGAAGCCGCTGGACGGGCTGCGGACGTACGTGTCGGTGGACGGGGGGATGTCGGACAACATCCGCACCGCGCTCTACGACGCCGAGTACTCCGTCGCGCTCGTCTCGCGGACGAGCGACGCCGAGCCGATGCTCGCCCGGGTGGTCGGGAAGCACTGCGAGAGTGGTGACATCCTGGTCAAGGACGCGTTCCTGCCCGCCGACCTGGCGCCCGGCGACCTGATCGCGGTACCCGCCACCGGCGCCTACTGCCGTTCCATGGCGAGCAACTACAACCACGTGCTGCGCCCGCCGGTGCTCGCCGTCAAGGACGGTGACACCCGGGTGATCGTCCGCCGCGAGACGGAGGAGGACCTGCTCCGTCTCGACGTCGGGTGAGGCAGGCGCCTCGGCCGCATCGGCGCCGCCCGCATCGGCGCAGGGCGCGTCGGCATCGGGCGCGTCGGCACCGGGTGCGCAGGCATCTGGTGCGGTGAGAGGCCTCCGGCGGAAAAGCCGCTGGAATCCGGGGAGGATCCCGGAAAATACATCTCAGGATCCGGACGAATCGAAGGGATTTCGTCCGGTGCCTGAGACTGGACAACCGTTGACCGGTATGAGACCGGTTGGAGAAACGAGGCGAGGTCGGATGATGCGTACGCGTCCGCTGAGGGTGGCGCTGCTGGGCTGTGGAGTCGTCGGCTCCGAGGTGGCGCGCATCATGACGACGCACGCGGCCGACCTCGCCGCGCGGATCGGCGCGCCGGTGGAGTTGGCCGGTGTCGCCGTCCGTCGTCCGGACCGGGTGCGGGCCGGGATCGACCCCTCGCTGATCACCACCGACGCGACCGCCCTGGTGAAACGGGGCGACATCGACGTGGTCGTCGAGGTGATCGGCGGGATCGAGCCGGCCCGGAACCTGATCATGACCGCGTTCCAGCACGGGGCGTCGGTCGTCTCCGCGAACAAGGCGCTGATCGCCCAGGACGGCGCCGCGCTGCACGCGGCGGCCGAGGAGCAGGGGCGGGACCTGTACTACGAGGCGGCGGTGGCGGGAGCCATCCCGCTGATCCGGCCGCTGCGCGAGTCGATGGCCGGCGACAAGGTCGACCGGGTGCTCGGCATCGTCAACGGCACCACGAACTTCATCCTCGACAAGATGGACACGACCGGCGCCGGGTACCAGGAGGCGCTGGACGAGGCCACCGCGCTCGGGTACGCCGAGGCGGACCCGACGGCCGACGTCGAGGGCTTCGACGCCGCCGCCAAGGCGGCCATCCTGGCGGGGATCGCCTTCCACTCGCGGGTGCGTCTCGACGACGTGTACCGCGAGGGCATGAGCGAGGTGACCGCCGGGGACTTCGCCTCCGCCAAGGAGATGGGCTGCACGATCAAGCTGCTCGCCATCTGTGAGCGGGCGGCGGACGGCGGCTCGGTCACGGCCCGGGTGCACCCCGCGATGATCCCGCTGACCCACCCGCTCGCCTCGGTGCGCGGTGCGTACAACGCGGTGTTCGTGGAGTCCGAGGCCGCGGGTCAGCTCATGTTCTACGGGCCGGGCGCGGGTGGTTCGCCCACCGCCTCGGCCGTCCTGGGCGACCTGGTGGCGGTGTGCCGCAACCGGCTGGCCGGGGCCACCGGTCCAGGCGACTCGGCGTACGCGGCGCTGCCGGTGTCACCGATGGGCGACGTGGTCACGCGGTACCACATCAGCCTGGACGTCGCCGACAAGCCGGGCGTCCTCGCCCAGGTCGCCACGGTTTTCGCCGAGCACGGGGTGTCGATCGACACCGTGCGCCAGCAGGGCAAGGACGGCGAGGCATCGCTCGTCGTCGTCACCCATCGTGCGTCCGACGCCTCGCTCAGCGCGGTCGTCGAGGCGCTTCGCGGCCTGGACACGGTCCGGGGCGTCGCCAGCATCATGCGGGTCGAAGGAGAGTAGGCGGAGTCATGACTCAGACTCACCAGTGGCGCGGAATCATCGAGGAGTACCGGGACCGGCTTCCGGTCTCGGACACGACGGAGGTCGTGACGCTCCGCGAGGGCGGTACGCCGCTCGTGCCCGCGCAGGTGCTCTCCGAGCGCACCGGGTGCGAGGTGCATCTCAAGGTCGAGGGGGCGAACCCGACGGGGTCGTTCAAGGACCGCGGGATGACGATGGCCATCACGCGGGCGAAGGAGGAGGGCGCCAAGGCTGTCATCTGCGCCTCCACCGGCAACACCTCGGCTTCCGCCGCCGCCTACGCGGTGCGGGCCGGGATGGTGTGCGCGGTGCTCGTCCCGCAGGGCAAGATCGCGCTGGGCAAGATGGGACAGGCGCTCGTCCACGGGGCGAAGATCCTCCAGGTCGACGGCAACTTCGACGACTGCCTGGAGCTGGCGCGCGCGCTCGCCGACAACTACCCGGTGGCGCTGGTCAATTCGGTGAACCCGGTGCGGATCGAGGGGCAGAAGACCGCCGCCTTCGAGATCGTGGACATGCTGGGTGACGCGCCGGACGTGCACGTGCTGCCGGTCGGCAACGCGGGCAACATCACCGCGTACTGGAAGGGGTACCGGGAGTACGCCGCGGACGGGCTCGCCACGCGCAAGCCGCGGATGTGGGGCTTCCAGGCCGCGGGCAGCGCGCCGCTGGTGCGGGGCGAGGTCGTGAAGGACCCGCAGACCATCGCCACGGCGATCCGGATCGGCAACCCGGCGTCCTGGGAGTACGCGGAGGCGGCCCGGGACGACTCCGGCGGCCTCATCGACGAGGTGACGGACCGCGACATCCTGCGCGCGTACCGGCTGTTGGCGTCGCAGGAGGGCGTGTTCGTCGAGCCCGCCTCGGCGGCGTCGGTGGCGGGGCTGCTGAAGGCGGCCGAGGCGGGGCTGGTGGACCCGGGGCAGCGGATCGTCTGCACGGTCACCGGCAACGGGCTGAAGGACCCGGAGTGGGCGACGATGGGGGCGCCGGCGCGACCCGAGGTCGTTCCGGTGGACGCCGCGGCCGCCGCCGCGCGCCTCGGGCTCGCCGGGCAGGACTGATCCCCGGACCGGCACCGGTTTCCGGGGCGGGGGAGCGCCCGGCGTGCTCCCCCGCCCCGGCCATGTGGCAGCGCCCGTGTTTCCCGGAAGTCGGAAGTTGGCGTGAATCGACACGCTGCGTGTGCCTCCTGTGCGCCCTATGTCGCCGGGGAAGCATCCTTCGATAGTCTGTACTGAACCAGCCCGCCGCATATGCCGTGCCGTGCTCGGTTCCGACGCGTTCGCGTCGTCTCATGTCCCGCAGTCAAGGAGAGTCATCCAGCGATGGCCGGTCCCGCCTTCCGAGCCGCCGCCGTGCGCGTGCGTGTGCCCGCCACCAGCGCGAATCTCGGTCCCGGCTTCGACGCCCTGGGTCTTTCGCTCGGGCTGTATGACGACGTTGTCGTCCGGGTGGCCGAATCGGGGCTGCACATCGACATCGCCGGCGAGGGCAGTGACAATCTGCCGCGCGACGAGAAGCATCTGCTCGTGCGCGCGATGCGCGCCGCTTTCGACGTGCTCGGCGGACAGCCCAGGGGGCTGGAAATCGTCTGTGCCAACCGCATTCCGCACGGTCGCGGACTCGGTTCCTCCTCGGCCGCGATCTGCGCCGGAATCGTCGCCGCGCGCGCGGTCACGATAGGCGGCGAGAACCGGCTCGACGACGAGGGACTGCTGGAGCTGGCCACCGAGATCGAGGGCCACCCCGACAACGTCGCCGCCTGTCTGCTCGGCGGATTCACCCTCGCGTGGATGGAGGGCGGCGTCGGCCGCGCGGTGCGCAGCGAGCCCTCCGATTCCATCGTTCCGGTGGTTTTCGTCCCCGGGAAGCCGGTGCTGACCGAGACCGCCCGCGGCCTGCTGCCGCGCAACGTCCCCCACGTCGACGCGGCCGCCAACGCGGGCCGTGCCGCGCTGCTCGTCGAGGCCCTCACCAGGCGCCCCGAGCTGCTGATGCCCGCCACCGAGGACCGTCTGCACCAGGAGTACCGCGCCCCGGCGATGCCGGAGAGCGCCGCCCTGGTGGAGCGGCTGCGGGCCGACGGAATTCCCGCGGTGATCTCCGGAGCGGGCCCCACCGTGCTGGCCCTGGCCAGTGAGGAGACGGCCCAGAAGGTGGAGATGTCCGCAGGTGACGGCTGGGCCGCGAACCGGCTGGCCCTGGATCTGTCGGGCGCGAGCGTGCTTCCGCTCGCGGCCGGTGCGTGAGCCGCCGCATGAACGGCCGCGTTCCCGGATAAGCACTGACCGGGAGCGGGTATTCAGGCGATTGCCGGATGTGGAGAGGGGGAATGTTTGTGGGATCCGGTAGTGTTAATGTCAAGTCCGCACCCGACCACCCGAGCGTGGCGAGGTGCTTCACGTCCCCGTCCGGGACAGACATTCTTCCGGGAGCCTCCCAAGCCGCACTGTGTTTCGTACGGTACGTAGTACGCGGGCAGCAACCCGTACGCGAATACTGAGCAGCTCTCCGGGCACGCTTCGGAACCGGTGCGACCGAGCCACGTGACACGCAGAAACACGGTGTCGCCGTCGCGGGGAGCGCCACCAATCACCGTTGTTTCCTCCGTCCGATGTGGCGGACCACCGCCCCGGACCGTCCGATCGATCAGAGAGATCAGATCGGGGCCGATCCGGACAGCACAACCGGTCGCCGAGCCAGACAGGCCGACGCCCGCTCCAGGGAAGGACCCTTCGTGAGCGACACCACCGATCTGATGGGCGCACGTGTCGACGAGACCGCTGCCGCGCCCGCCACGGACGCATCCACGCCTGCCAGCGGTGCCGGCTCGCGACGGCGTCGCGGTACCGGCCTCGAGGGCATGGTGCTGGCCGAACTGCAGCAGGTCGCCTCGGGCCTCGGCATCAGGGGCACGGCGCGGATGCGCAAGAGCCAGCTGATCGAGGTCATCAAGGAGGCGCAGGCCTCCGGCGGCGCCCCCGCCAAGGCGGCCGCGCCCGGCACCGACAGCGAGGCCAAGCCGAAGCGGCGTACCACGTCGCGCACCCGTACGGGTGAGGAGACGGCGGCCGAGAAGGCCCAGATCCCCGGCCAGCCCTCGCCCAAGGCCGAGCAGGCCGCGAAGGGCGAGGCCGAGCAGGCCGCCCCCGCCGCCAAGAGCGACGAGCCGCCGGCCGAGCGCCGCCGCCGTCGTGCCACCGCCGAGGCCGGCAGCCCCGAGACCGTCACCGCCGAGGCCAAGGGCGAGACCCAGGGCCAGGACAGAAGTGACAGCGGTAAGGGCGACGCACGCGGTGACAAGAACGACGTGAAGACCGACAACAAGCAGCAGGACGCCGCCGGCCAGGCGCAGGGCGAGCGTGGCGACTCCGGTGACGCGGAAGGCCGTTCGGGCCGCACCCGTGACCGCGATCGCAACCGCAACCGTGACCGCGGGGACCGCGGCGGTGACCGTGGCGAGCGCGGCGGTGACCGCGGCGAGCGCCGCAAGGGCGACGACCAGCAGGGCGGCGGCCAGGGCGGCCGACAGAACCAGCAGGGCGGCGGCCAGAACCGTGACCGCGACCGCCAGCAGCAGGACGACGACGACTTCGAGGGCGGCCGCCGTGGCCGTCGCGGCCGCTACCGCGACCGCCGGGGCCGCCGGGGCCGTGACGACGTGGCCGAGCCGCAGGTCGCCGACGACGACGTGCTGATCCCCGTCGCGGGCATCCTCGACATCCTCGACAACTACGCGTTCATCCGCACCTCCGGCTACCTGCCGGGCCCGAACGACGTGTACGTCTCGCTCGCCCAGGTCCGCAAGAACGGCCTGCGCAAGGGCGATCACGTCACCGGCGCGGTCCGTCAGCCGAAGGACGGCGAGCGGCGCGAGAAGTTCAACGCGCTGGTCCGCCTCGACTCCGTGAACGGCATGGCGCCCGAACACGGCCGCGGCCGCCCGGAGTTCAACAAGCTGACGCCGCTGTACCCGCAGGACCGCCTCCGCCTGGAGACGGACCCGGGCGTGCTGACCACGCGGATCATCGACCTCGTGTCGCCGATCGGCAAGGGCCAGCGCGGTCTGATCGTGGCCCCGCCGAAGACCGGTAAGACCATGATCATGCAGGCGGTCGCCAACGCGATCACCCGCAACAACCCCGAGTGCCACCTGATGGTCGTCCTGGTCGACGAGCGTCCGGAAGAGGTCACCGACATGCAGCGGTCGGTGAAGGGCGAGGTCATCTCCTCGACCTTCGACCGCCCGGCCGAGGACCACACGACCGTCGCCGAGCTCGCCATCGAGCGCGCCAAGCGTCTGGTCGAGCTCGGTCACGACGTGGTCGTGCTGCTGGACTCCATCACGCGACTGGGCCGCGCCTACAACCTGGCGGCGCCGGCCTCCGGCCGCATCCTGTCCGGTGGTGTCGACTCGACCGCCCTGTACCCCCCGAAGCGCTTCTTCGGCGCGGCCCGCAACATCGAGGACGGCGGTTCGCTGACCATCCTCGCCACCGCCCTGGTGGACACCGGGTCCCGCATGGACGAGGTGATCTTCGAGGAGTTCAAGGGCACCGGCAACATGGAGCTCAAGCTCGACCGGAAGCTCGCCGACAAGCGCATCTTCCCGGCCGTCGACGTCGACGCCTCCGGCACCCGTAAGGAAGAGATCCTGCTGGGCGCCGACGAGCTGGCGATCACCTGGAAGCTGCGGCGCGTGCTGCACGCCCTGGACCAGCAGCAGGCCATCGAGCTGCTCCTCGACAAGATGAAGCAGTCGAAGTCCAACGCCGAGTTCCTGATGATGATCCAGAAGAACACGCCGAACCCCAGCGGGGACTGACGGCGAAGGCGCCTCGAAGGGCCGCTCCGCGCATCGCGCGGGGCGGCCCTTCGCCTTTTCCGGAACGTGTGCGGAGTGTGGGCGCGGGGCGCGGCGGGAGAGCTTTGCCACAGGGATTGGACGGGCGGCCGTCGGACGGCGGCGCGGATCATCGCAGGTCACGCGGCGTGCGATCGCGGAGCGGGGGAGCGGGGCGGTGGCCGCTCGGGCACGGAGCGCGAACACCCCGTGTGCAAACCTTTCGGCTTCGGCCCGCACGGGTACACCGTCCAACCGAGAGGCCCTGAGGAAAGAGATGTCACCCGAGAGCACCCCCCCGCCCGGCATACCGGAGGACGACGACCCCGGCACGCCCGGTACCCGGCGCGCGAAAACGCGCGGCGGCAAGGGACGCCGCCGCAGGCCCCGCACGCCCAGGCAGCGGGCGCTGCGCGCCGCGGTCTGGAGCGCGGCCGGCGTCGTCGTGCTCGGCGGCGCGGGACTCGGCTACGTGTACACGCAGCTCAACGGGAACATCCAGAGCATCGACATCGACCACATGCTCGGCTCCGCACGCCCCGCGAACACCGCGAACGGCTCCCAGGACATCCTGGTCCTCGGCTCCGACAGCCGCTCCGGCGGCAACAAGAAGCTCGGCGGCGGCTCCGACGACGGCGTCGCCCGCGCCGACACCGCGATGCTCATCCACGTCCACAAGGGCCGCACCTCGGCCAGCGTGGTCTCCATACCGCGCGACACCCTCGTCGACCGCCCCGCCTGCGCCGACCGGTCCGGGCACCGGCAGAGCGCCGCCAAGGACGTCATGTTCAACTCGGCGTACGCCACCGGCGGCGCGGCCTGCACGGTCAAGACCGTCGAGTCGATGAGCGGCATCCGGGTCGACCACTTCGTCGAGGTCGACTTCACCGGCTTCCAGCGGATGGTCGACGCCCTCGGCGGCGTCGAGGTCACCACCCACAAGAAGATCTCCGACCCGGACAGCCACCTCAGACTCGCGGCCGGGACCCACCGCCTGAACGGCGAGCAGGCCCTCGGCCTGGTCCGCACCCGCCACGGCGTCGGCGACGGCTCCGACCTGGGCCGCATCCAGCTCCAGCAGGCGTTCGTCAAGGCGCTCGTCGAGCAGGTCAAGGAGGTCGGCGTGCTCTCCCACCCGAAGCGGCTGTACGACCTCGCGAACACCGCCACCAAGTCCGTCACCACCGACTCCGGCATCGGCTCGGTCACCTCGCTCGCCTCCTTCGCGAGCGGGCTCAAGGACATCTCGCCGTCGCACCTGTCGATGACCACGCTGCCCGTCGGCTACGACCCGGCCGACCCCAACCGCGTCGTCGTCGACAAGGACGAGGCCGCCCTGGTGTGGTCCGCGCTGCGGCACGACAAGGCCATCCCGGCCAAGGTCAAGGGATCCGCCGCCGGTCACGCCGACGCCGTCGTCGGCCCGCCCGGCCACGGCGCGGCCCGCCACCTCGCCTCCTGAGGCGGCCTGAGGCCGGTCTGAGGCGTCTCGATGCGGTCCGAGGACTCCAAGAGGACTCCTGAGGCGGCCGGGAGCCATGGGGCGCCGGCGGGGGAATAGAACAGCCCTCACCCCGGTTTTGGGGGATGCGGCCGGTACTGGCAAACTGGTACGTCGGCCCCGGTTCACGCCCCCGCATCCCGCGGCGGCGACCCGGCGCCCTCCCGAAATCTAGGAGACACCTTGAAGCGCGACATCCACCCCGAGTACGTCGAGACGCAGGTCAGCTGCACCTGCGGCGCGTCGTTCACGACTCGCAGCACCATCACCTCCGGCAACATCCGTGCCGAGGTCTGCTCCGAGTGCCACCCGTTCTACACGGGCAAGCAGAAGATCCTCGACACCGGTGGCCGCGTGGCCCGCTTCGAGGCCCGCTTCGGCAAGGCCGCGGCCGGCTCGAAGAAGTAGCGAGCCACAGCGCCGGTCCTCGGCCGCCCCACGCAGGGCGGCCGGGACCGGCGTTTTTGGTCGCCACCCCTTCGCCGCCATGCCCGCCTTCCAGGAGCCAGGAGCCCCACATGTTCGAGGCCGTCGAGGAACTCGTCGGTGAGCACGCCGATCTCGAGAAGAAGCTCGCCGATCCGTCGGTCCACGCCGACCAGGCCAACGCGCGCAAGCTGAACAAGCGCTACGCCGAGCTGACTCCGATCGTCGCCACCTACCGCTCCTGGAAGCGCACCGGGGACGACATCGAGGCGGCCAAGGAACTGGCCGCCGACGACCCGGACTTCGCGGCCGAGGTCAAGGTGCTGGACAAGCTCCGCGACGAGCTCACCGAGAAGCTGCGCCTGCTGCTGGTCCCGCGCGACCCCAGCGACGACAAGGACGTCATCCTCGAGATCAAGGCCGGCGCCGGCGGCGACGAGTCCGCGCTGTTCGCGGGCGACCTGCTGCGCATGTACCTGCGGTACGCCGAGCGCGTGGGCTGGAAGACCGAGATCATCGACGCCACCGAGTCCGAGCTGGGCGGCTACAAGGACGTCCAGGTCGCCGTGAAGACCAAGGGCGGCAACGGCGCCACCGAGCCCGGCCAGGGCGTCTGGGCGCGCCTGAAGTACGAGGGCGGCGTGCACCGCGTGCAGCGCGTGCCGGCCACCGAGTCGGCGGGCCGCATCCACACCTCGGCCGCGGGCGTACTGGTCACGCCGGAGGCCGAGGAGGTCGACGTCGAGATCAACCCGAACGACCTGCGCATCGACGTCTACCGGTCCTCCGGCCCGGGCGGGCAGTCCGTGAACACCACCGACTCCGCGGTGCGCATCACGCACATCCCCACCGGCGTCGTCGCCTCCTGCCAGAACGAGAAGAGCCAGCTGCAGAACAAGGAGCAGGCACTGCGTATCCTGCGCTCCAGGCTGCTCGCCGCGGCCCAGGAGGAGGCGGAGCGGGAGGCCGCCGACGCGCGCCGCAGCCAGGTCCGCACGGTCGACCGGTCCGAGAAGATCCGCACGTACAACTTCCCGGAGAACCGGATCTCCGACCACCGGGTCGGCTTCAAGGCCTACAACCTCGACCAGGTGCTCGACGGGGACCTGGACGCGGTGATCCAGGCCTGCGTCGACGCGGACTCGGCCGCCAAGCTCGCGGCAGCCTGACGCCCGGCGCCCACCGAGCGAAGACGTCCCGCACGACACCGGACACCGGAGGACCAGCGTGCCGCAGAACCAGAGCCCGCGCAGCGTGCTGCTCGCCGAGGTGGCCCAGGCCACCCAGCGGCTGGCGGACGCCGGCGTGCCCTCGCCGCGCAACGACGCGGAGGAGCTCGCCGCGTTCGTGCACGGCGTGAAGCGGGGCCAGCTGCACACCGTCAAGGACTCCGACTTCGACGCCCGGTACTGGGAGGTCATCGCCCGGCGGGAGGCCCGCGAACCGCTCCAGCACATCACCGGCCGCGCCTTCTTCCGGTACCTAGAGCTCCAGGTCGGGCCCGGCGTCTTCGTGCCCCGCCCGGAGACCGAGTCCGTGGTGGGCTGGGCCATAGACGCCGTGCGGGCGATGGACGTCGCCGAGCCGAGGATCGTGGACCTGTGCACCGGGTCGGGCGCCATCGCGCTGGCCATGGCGCAGGAGGTGCCCCGGTCCTCGGTGCACGCGGTGGAGCTCTCCGAGGAGGCCCTGGAATGGGCCCGCAAGAACACGGAAGGCTCCCGCGTCGACCTGCGGCACGGTGACGCGCTGACCGCCTTCCCGGACCTGGACGGCCAGGTCGACCTGGTCATCACCAACCCGCCGTACATCCCGCTCACCGAGTGGGAGTACGTCGCCCCCGAGGCCAGGGACCACGACCCGGACATGGCGCTGTTCTCCGGCCAGGACGGGCTCGAACTGATCCGCGGCCTGGAGCGCACCGCGCACCGGCTGCTGCGGCCCGGCGGGGTCGTCGTGGTCGAGCACGCCGACACCCAGGGCGGCCTGGTCCCCTGGATCTTCGCCGAGGAGCGGGGCTGGGCCGACGCGGCCGACCACCCCGACCTCAACAACCGGCCGCGGTTCGCCACGGCGCGCAAGGCGACGCCGTGAGCGCGCGGCCGGGCGGTTCCTCCGGTTCCTCCCGCTCCGCGGGCTGCGGTTCGACCGCTTCCCTACCCTCCCCTTCTTCCGAACACTTCCCCCTGCACGACCCGCACGAGGAGGCCAGCTGACATGGCACGGCGATACGACACCAACGACGCGACCGACCGCACGACGGGTCTGCGCGAGGCCGCGTCCGCCGTCCGCCGTGGCGAACTGGTCGTCCTGCCGACGGACACCGTGTACGGCATCGGCGCGGACGCCTTCTCCGCGGAGGCGGTCGGCGACCTGCTGGAGGCCAAGGGCCGCGGGCGCAACATGCCCTCGCCGGTGCTCATCGGCTCGCCCAACACGCTGCACGGTCTGGTCACCGACTTCTCCGAGACGGCCTGGGAGCTGGTCGACGCCTTCTGGCCCGGCGCGCTCACCCTGGTCGCCCGCCAGCAGCCCTCGCTGGCCTGGGACCTCGGCGACACCCGCGGCACGGTCGCGGTGCGGATGCCGCTGCACCCGGTCGCGATCGAGCTGCTGACCGAGGTCGGCCCGATGGCGGTCTCCTCCGCCAACCTCACCGGCCACCCCTCCCCGGAGGACTGCGACGCCGCGCAGCAGATGCTCGGCGACTCCGTGTCCGTGTACCTCGACGGCGGTCCGACGCCGGGCAACGTGCCCTCGTCGATCGTCGACGTCACCGGCGCGGTGCCGGTGCTGCTGCGCGAGGGCGCCATCTCCGCCGAGGAACTGCGCAAGGTGGTACCCGACCTCGAGGTGGCGAATTGACCCCCGCCCCTGACGCGGGGCTTGGCATACGAGAGGAAGACGGCGGGGAGGCCGGCTTCCGGATCCTCCACGTCAGCACCGGAAACGTGTGCCGCTCGCCGATCACCGAGCGGCTGACCCGGCATGCCCTCGCGCAGCGGCTCGGCGACCCCCGGTGGGGCGGACTGGTGGTCGAGTCCGCCGGCACGTGGGGGCACGAGGGCGCGCCCATGGAGGAGAACGCGGTCACCGTGCTCGACGAGTACGGGGCGGACGCGTCCGGCTTCACGGGGCGGGAACTGCGGGACGAGCACGTCATCCGTGCCGACCTGGTGCTGACGGCCACGCGGGACCACCGTGCCCACGTCATCTCCATGGGGCACTCGGCGGGGCTGCGGACCTTCACGCTCAAGGAGTTCACGCGGCTGGTGCGGGCGATCGACCCGGCGACGTTGCCTCCGGTCGAGGACGGGGTGTGCGCGCGGGCCAGGGCGCTGGTGCGGGCCGCGGCCGCGCTGCGGGGCTGGTTGCTCGCCCCCACGCCCGAGGCGGACGAGGTGTACGACCCGTACGGGGCGCCTCTGCCGTTCTTCCGTTCCGTGGGCGAGGAGATACACGGCGCCCTCGACCCCGTCCTCACCGCCCTCACCGGCATCCGCCGCTGACGTCCGCGGCCGGCCCGACTCCTGCCGTGCCCCCGCCTTGCCGTCCCGTCGGCTGCATGTCTGCCTGACCGCGGGTGCCCCACGGACGGTCCTTCCCGCCGCTGACCCGCCGCCCCTCCGCCCGCCCTGCGGGCGGCTGGGCCGCCAGGGGGCGGCACGGGCGGGCGCAGGCCCGAGCCTCCGCTGCGAGCGGCTCGCCCCCACCTTGCGCAAGCCGACGGCACCGTACGCGCGTGACCTTGCCGCAGCGCGGCCCAAGCTGAGCCTGGTGGACAGCACCGCTTGATCCCCCGCACCGCCCCCTTCCCAGGGGGCTTACGTCGCGTGGAGCGAGCCGTCCCGTGAGGACGTGGGCCCCTGCGCCCACCCGTGCCGCCCAGCGGCACGATTGCCCGCAGGGCGGGGGTCGGACGCCCCAGCGGCACGATTGCCCGCAGGGCGGGGGTCGGACGCCCCAGCGGCACGATTGCCCGCAGGCGAGGGGCACGTCGGCATGATCGCCGCCCGGCCCCGTGACAGGGCGGAGGCACAGCGCGCGCGGGGGTGGGGGTGGCGGCCTAGGCTGGACGGGGGCGTCCGGAGGAGGTGGGCCGTATGGGGAGCGTCGCCGAGAGGCAGGGGCGGACGCTGAGGGAGCGGGACCCCGAGATCGCGGGGATCCTGGCAGCGGAGTCGCACCGCCGCCACACCACACTCCAGCTGACCGCCGCCGAGAACTACACCTCGCCCGCCGTGATGGAGGCCCTCGCCTCACCCCTCGCGGACAAGTACGCCGAGGGCTACCCCGGCAACCGCTTCCACGGCGGCTGCGAGTTCGCGGACCTCGCCGAGCGGACGGCCGTGGAGCGCGCCCGGGACCTCTTCGGCACCGCGCACGTGAACGTGCAGCCCCACTCCGGCTCGGCCGCCGTACTGGCCGCGTACGCCGCCCTGCTGCGCCCCGGGGACCCCGTGCTCGCCCTCGGGCTCGCGTACGGCGGGCACCTCACCCACGGGTCCCCCGCCAACTTCTCCGGCCGCTGGTTCCGCTTCACCGGCTACGGCGTCGACGCCGAGTCGGGCCTGCTGGACTACGAGCAGGTGCGGGCGCTGGCCCGGACGACGAAGCCGAAGGCCGTGGTCTGCGGGTCGATCGCCTACCCCCGGCACATCGACCACGCCGCGTTCCGGGAGATCGCGGACGAGGCCGGCGCCTACCTGATCGTCGACGCCGCGCACCCCATCGGCCTGGTGGCGGGCGGCGCCGCGCCCAGCCCCGTGCCGTACGCGGACGTCGTCTGCGCGACCACGCACAAGGTGCTGCGCGGCCCGCGCGGCGGGATGCTGCTGTGCACCGAGGAGCTGGCCGAGCGGATCGACCGCGCGGTCTTCCCGTTCACGCAGGGTGGGGCCCCGATGAACGTGGTCGCCGCGAAGGCGGTGGCCTTCGGAGAGGCGGCCACCCCGGAGTACGCGCGCTACGCGCACCGCACGGTCGCCAACGCCCGCGCCATGGCGGAGCAGCTCGCCGAGGAAGGGCTGCACGTCACCACCGGCGGCACCGACACCCACTTGATCACCGCGGACCCGGCCCCGCTCGGCGGCCTCGACGGCCGCGCCGCCCGCGATCTGCTGGGCGCAGCCGGCATGGTTCTCGACACATCCGCACTGCCTCACGACAGTCGGGGTATCCGCCTGGGAACGGCTGCCGTGACGACTCTCGGGATGGGGGAGGAGGAGGCGCGGGCCATCGCGTCCCTGGTGGGGCGGGCTCTGCGCGGCGACGTCGACGGGGCGCGCGCCGGGGCACGCGAGCTGGCCGAGGCCTTCCCGCCGCCGTACCCCGACCCCCACGGGTGAAACCGTCGCGGCCACCCGGAAGTCATCACTTGTGACCGTCCCTCGCTAGGGTGGGGTCGGAGTTGGCCAGCGAGATCTGTGGGGAAGCCCGTGCGTGAATACCTGCTGACGCTCTGCATCACGGCCGCGGTGACGTACCTCCTGACGGGTCCGGTGCGGAAGTTCGCGATCGTGGCAGGCGCCATGCCCGAGGTGCGGGCGCGTGACGTGCACCGTGAACCGACCCCGCGGCTGGGCGGCATCGCGATGTTCTTCGGCATGTGCGCGGGCCTGCTGGTCGCCTCGCAGCTGACCAACCTCGGCCAGGTCTTCGAGCGGTCCAACGAGCCGCGGGCGCTGCTCTCCGGCGCGGCGCTGATCTGGATCATCGGCGTGCTGGACGACAAGTTCGAGCTGGACGCGCTGATCAAGTTGGGCGCCCAGATGATCGCGGCCGGTGTGATGGTCATGCAGGGCCTCACCATCCTGTGGCTGCCCGTGCCGGGTGTCGGCATGGTGGCGCTCACCTCGTGGCAGGGCACGCTGCTGACCGTGGCGCTGGTGGTGATCACCATCAACGCGGTGAACTTCGTCGACGGCCTCGACGGCCTGTCGTCCGGCATGGTGGCCATCGCCTCGCTGGCGTTCTTCCTGTACGGCTACCGGATCTGGTACGGCTACGGCATCGAGGCGGCCGCCCCGGCCACCCTGTTCGCCGCCATCCTGATCGGCATGTGCGTGGGCTTCCTGCCGCACAACATGCACCCGGCGCGGATCTTCATGGGCGACTCGGGATCGATGCTGATCGGCCTGGTCCTGGCGGCCGGGGCCATCTCCATCACGGGCCAGATCGACCCGGACGCGATGAGCCTGTTCGCCGGCGGCGAGCGCAGCGCGGTGCACGCGACCGTGCCGGTCTACATCCCGCTGCTGCTGCCGCTGACCATCATCGCGATCCCCGCCGCCGACCTGGTGCTGGCCATCGTGCGCCGTACCTGGCGCGGCCAGTCGCCGTTCGCCGCGGACCGCGGTCACCTGCACCACCGGCTGCTGGAGATCGGCCACTCGCACAGCCGGGCCGTGCTGATCATGTACTTCTGGTGCGGACTGATCGCCTTCGGCGCGCTGTCGTACTCGGTGACCGCGGCGTCGATGTGGATCGTGCTGAGCGTCGCCCTGCTGAGTGCCCTGGGCCTGGTGCTGCTGCTGATGCCGCGCTTCACGCCGCGCGCCCCGCGCTGGGCGGAGGCGCTGCTGCCGCCGCGCTACCGGCGCATGCGGGGCCGGCCTGCCGACGGGACCGACGAGGCCGGCACGGGCTCCGGCGGCGACCAGGAGGACCGCGTGGCGGGCCAGGAGTCCGAGCAGCGGCCCGCGGGCGCGCACGACGCCGGCCGCGACCCCGGCGGGCAGGTGGGCGCCGGGGAGCTCGAGGGACCGGACGAGCCCGTGGACGGCGGGGACCGCGAGCCGGTGGCGGTCGGCGCGGCCCGCGTGGCCAACGGCGCCTCTGCGGTGGGGCACCGCACCCGCTTCCGCCGCCCCTGACCTCCGCGACCCAAGGTAAGAATCGTCCTAGAGCTTGACCCGCCCGAGGGACGCTCTTGGGAAGTGCTTGGGTGGGCAAATCGCCCCTATACCAGGCAAGAGGTGCGGCGAATCGTTACTGACGCGCCGCTTAGCCCCCTCGTGTGACAGCAGGCACACGAAGTAGGTAAAGACCTCATCAAATAGTTTGTGATAGCGTTCACGAGTAGCCCGGACCGGAGCCGGACCAGCGCGTACGGCGGCCCCTCGGCCGCCCGGTGCGACGGTCTCCCGGCCCCAGGTTCTCTCTCGCACCCCGGGTCTACGCTCGTCCATGACGACACCCTGCCCCCCTCAGCAAGCGGAGTTGCCGCCATGCCGTCCAACGACGTTCGGATGCTCACCCACACCGCCGTGCCCACGGCCGCCGCCGGCGCGATCACCGCCGTCATCAGCGGCGTGGTCGCCGGCGGCAAGGGTGCTCTCGGCGCCGTCGTCGGGACGCTGGTGGTCATCCTCTTCATGGGGATCGGGCTCTACGTACTGCAGCGCGTCGCGAGGTCGCTTCCGCACCTGTTCCAGGCCATGGGGCTGATGCTCTACACGGCACAGATCCTGTTGCTGTTCTTCTTCGTGGCCGTGTTCAAGGACACGTCGCTGTTCCACCCCAAGACCTTCGCGATCTCGCTGGTCGTCGGCACCATCACCTGGGTCGCCGCGCAGGCACGGGCGCACATGAAGGCCAAGATCCTGTACGTCGAACCCGAGTCGACCGAGAACGAGAAGTCGCAGAAGACGGGGCGCTCGTCGTGAGGGGTGGGGGCGCGGAAATCTCAGCTGAGCGTTCCTGCTATCGTCCGTTGCCGACTGCGGCATCGCGGGCGCGGGCATGCGAGCTGACGCCTGCTCGAACGCGAGGCTTGATGCCCCCCGGCCGCCCCCACATCCGTAAGACCAGTCCCGTGCCGAACAGCGGCCTCGTGCCGCGCCGACACAACGAGGTTGCCGTACCTATGCGCCACGCTGAAGGAGCCCGCGGTGAGTGCTGACCCGACGCAGGTGCTCGCCTTCGAGACCGACTGCCACATCTTCGATGGCTGTGGCTTCCCGGCTCCGGGCCTGCACTCGTTCCTGTTCGAGCCCCTGTGGGGCGACGCGGACAGCAACCTGTACTTCAACAAGTCGATGCTCCTCGCCCTCCTGGGTTCGGTCATCGTGATCGGCTTCTTCTGGGCCGCCTTCCGCAAGCCGAAGATGGTTCCCGGCAAGCTGCAGATGGTGGCCGAGTTCGGCTACGACTTCATCCGCCGCGGTGTGGTCTACGAGACCCTCGGGCGCAAGGAGGGCGAGAAGTACGTCCCCCTGGTCGTCTCGATGTTCTTCTTCATCTGGATGATGAACCTCTGGTCGGTCATCCCGCTCGCCCAGTTCCCGGTGACGGCGATCATCGCCTACCCGGCCGTCCTGGCGCTCATCGTCTACGTCCTGTGGGTGAGCCTGACCTTCAAGCGCCACGGCTTCGTCGGCGGCTGGAAGAACATCACCGGTTACAACAAGGACCTCGGCCCGGTTCTGCCGCTGGCCATGCTGATCGAGTTCTTCTCGAACCTGCTGGTCCGCCCCTTCACCCACGCGGTGCGACTGTTCGCGAACATGTTCGCGGGCCACACGCTTCTGGTGCTCTTCACGATCGCCAGCTGGTACCTGCTGAACGGCATCGGCATCGCCTACGCCGGCGTCAGCTTCATCATGGTCATCGTGATGACGGTCTTCGAGCTGTTCATCCAGGCCCTGCAGGCGTACGTCTTCGTGCTGCTGACCTGCACCTTCATCCAGGGCGCGCTCGCAGAGCACCACTGAGTCGAACGCCCGTAGGACCCGACCCCCAGTCGTCCGGTGGCCAACCCCCACCGGTCCGTTGAGAAAAGGAAGAACTGGCATGTCCACTCTTGCCGCAGTTACCGGTTCTGTCGCCTCCATCGGCTACGGCCTCGCCGCCATCGGCCCCGGCGTCGGCGTCGGCATCATCTTCGGTAACGGCACCCAGGCGCTGGCCCGCCAGCCCGAGGCCGCCGGCCTGATCCGTGCCAACCAGATCCTCGGCTTCGCCTTCTGTGAGGCGCTCGCCCTCATCGGTCTGGTCATGCCGTTCGTCTACGGCCAGTGATCTAACGATCCCCACCAGCCGACTAGACGAAAGGCATTGACATGAGCCAGCTGCTCACGATCGCGTCCGAGGAGGTCCAGAACCCCCTCGTGCCGCCGGTCCCCGAGCTTGTCATCGGCCTGATCGCCTTCGTCATCGTCTTCGCCGTCTTCGCCTGGAAGCTCCTCCCGAACATCAACAAGGTTCTGGAAGAGCGCCGCGAGGCCATCGAGGGCGGTATCGAGAAGGCCGAGGCCGCTCAGACCGAGGCCAACAGCGTGCTCGAGCAGTACAAGGCTCAGCTCGCCGAGGCCCGCCACGAGGCCGCGCGCCTGCGCTCGGAGGCGCAGGAGCAGGGTGCCGCGCTCATCGCCGAGATGCGTGCGGAGGGCCAGCGCCAGCGCGAGGAGATCATCGCCGCCGGTCACGCGCAGATCGAGGCCGACCGCAAGGCCGCCGCGACCGCGCTGCGCCAGGACGTCGGCAAGCTCGCCACCGACCTGGCCGGCAAGCTCGTGGGTGAGTCCCTCGAGGACCACGCCCGTCAGAGCCGTGTCATCGACCGTTTCCTCGGCGAGCTCGAGGAGAAGGCCGAGGCCGCGCGATGAACGGAGCGAGCCGCGAGGCCCTGGTCGCCGCCCGTGAGCGACTCGACGCGCTGACGGACTCCACGTCCGTCGACGCGGCGCGGCTCGCCGACGAGCTGGCCGCCGTCACCACGCTGCTCGACCGCGAGGTGTCGCTGCGTCGGGTCCTCACCGACCCGGCGCAGTCCGGAGAGGCCAAGGCCGACCTGGTCCAGCGCCTGCTGGGCACCCAGATCGGCGGTCCGGCCACCGACCTGGTGTCGGGCATGGTCCGGTCCCGCTGGTCCGCCCCGCGCCACTTGGTGGACGCGGTGGAGGAGCTGGCGAACCTCGCCGACCTCACGGCGGCCCAGAAGGCCGGCGCCCTGGACGACGTCGAGGACGAGCTGTTCCGGTTCGGCCGGATCGTCGCCTCGAACGCCGGCCTGCGCGCCGCGCTGACCGACCGGTCGGCGAGCGCCGAGGCCAAGAGCGGTCTGCTGAGCAGGCTGCTCGGCGGCCGGGCGAACGCCGTCACCGAGCGTCTGGTGATCCGTCTGGTGACCGCGCCGCGTGGACGTAGCCTGGAGGCGGGACTCGAGTCCCTCGCCAAGCTCGCCGCCGGCCGCCGCAACCGGATGGTCGCCGTGGTCACCTCCGCGGTGCCGCTGAGCGAGATTCAGAAGCAGCGCCTCAGCGCCGCGCTGGTCAAGCTCTACGGCCGCGCCATGCACCTCAACCTCGACGTGGACCCCGCGGTCCTCGGCGGGATCCGGGTGCAGGTCGGCGACGAGGTCATCAACGGCTCGGTCGTGGACCGCATCGAGGACGCCAACCGGCGCCTCGCGGGCTGACCGGGTCGCGACAGCGAGCCGAACACAGCAAGCAGTACGTATTTACGGCCCTGGTTGGGCCGTGCAGAGGATGCAAAGTTTCTGGGGGAGCCCCCCAGATTCCCCCAAGAAACTTCGGGCCCAACAAGGAGAGCAGGGAACCCAGATGGCGGAGCTCACGATCCGGCCGGAGGAGATCCGGGACGCGCTGGAGAACTTTGTCCAGTCGTACAAGCCGGACGCGGCCTCGCGCGAGGAGGTCGGTACGGTCACCCTTGCCGGCGACGGCATCGCGAAGGTCGAGGGTCTTCCCTCGGCCATGGCCAACGAACTGCTGAAGTTCGAGGACGGCACCCTCGGCCTCGCCCTCAACCTCGAGGAGCGCGAGATCGGTGCCATCGTCCTCGGCGAGTTCAGCGGCATCGAGGAGGGCCAGCCGGTGCACCGCACCGGAGAGGTCCTGTCGGTCGCCGTGGGCGAGGGTTACCTCGGCCGCGTGGTCGACCCCCTCGGCAACCCCATCGACGGCCTCGGCGAGATCGCGACCGAGGGCCGCCGCGCCCTCGAGCTGCAGGCTCCCACGGTCATGCAGCGCAAGTCGGTGCACGAGCCGATGGAGACCGGCTACAAGGCCGTCGACGCGATGACCCCCGTCGGCCGTGGCCAGCGTCAGCTGGTCATCGGTGACCGCCAGACCGGCAAGACCGCCCTGGCCGTCGACACGATCATCAACCAGAAGGCCAACTGGAAGACGGGCGACCCGTCGAAGCAGGTCCGCTGCATCTACGTCGCCATCGGCCAGAAGGGCTCCACCATCGCGTCGGTCCGCCGCGCGCTGGAGGAGAACGGCGCTCTGGAGTACACGACCATCGTCGCCGCCCCGGCGTCCGACCCGGCCGGCTTCAAGTACCTGGCGCCGTACACCGGTTCGGCCATCGGCCAGCACTGGATGTACCAGGGCAAGCACGTCCTGATCATCTTCGACGACCTGTCGAAGCAGGCCGACGCCTACCGCGCCGTGTCGCTGCTGCTGCGTCGTCCGCCGGGCCGCGAGGCCTACCCGGGTGACGTCTTCTACCTGCACTCGCGTCTGCTGGAGCGCTGCGCCAAGCTCTCCGACGACATGGGCGCCGGTTCGATGACCGGTCTGCCGATCGTCGAGACCAAGGCCAACGACGTCTCGGCGTTCATCCCGACCAACGTCATCTCCATCACCGACGGCCAGTGCTTCCTGGAGTCGGACCTGTTCAACGCCGGTCAGCGCCCCGCGCTGAACGTCGGTATCTCCGTCTCCCGAGTCGGTGGTTCCGCGCAGCACAAGGCGATGAAGCAGGTCTCCGGCCGTCTGCGTGTCGACCTGGCCCAGTTCCGTGAGCTCGAGGCGTTCGCCGCCTTCGGTTCCGACCTGGACGCCGCGTCGAAGGCGCAGCTGGAGCGCGGTCAGCGCATGGTCGAGCTGCTCAAGCAGGCTCAGTACCAGCCGATGGCCACCGAGGAGCAGGTCGTCTCCGTCTGGGCCGGCACCACCGGCAAGATGGACGAGGTCCCGGTCGTGGACATCCGCCGCTTCGAGTCGGAGCTGCTGGCGTACCTGCGTCAGAACGAGTCGGGCCTGCTGCTGTCGATCCGCGAGGGCGGCAAGATGTCGGACGACACCCTGACGGCCGTCGCCGACGCCATCGCCGCGTTCAAGAAGACGTTCACGACGTCGGACGGCAAGCTGCTCGGCGAGGACGCTCCGGTTTCCGTCTCCAAGTGACGTAAGGAAGGGACCTGACTCATGGGAGCTCAGCTCCGGGTCTACAAGCGTCGCATCCGATCCGTCACCGCGACCAAGAAGATCACCAAGGCGATGGAGATGATCGCCGCCTCGCGTGTCGTCAAGGCGCAGCGCAAGGTGGCGGCCTCCACGCCGTACGCGACCGAGCTCACCCGCGCGGTCACGGCGGTGGGCACCGGCTCGAACACGCGCCACCCGCTGACCACGGAGGCGGACAACCCGACCCGTGCCGCGGTCCTGCTCCTCTCGAGCGACCGCGGCCTGGCCGGCGCGTTCAACTCCAACGCCATCAAGGCGGCGGAGCAGCTCACCGAGAAGCTCGAGGCCGCGGGCAAGCAGGTCGACACGTACATCGTCGGCCGGCGTGGTCTGGCCCACTACAACTTCCGGGAGCGCAAGGTCTCGGGACAGTGGACGGGCTTCACCGACGAGCCGACGTACGCGGACGCCAAGCTGGTCGCGGCGCCGCTGATCGAGGCGATCGAGACGGAGACGGCCGAGGGTGGTGTGGACGAGCTCCACATCGTCTACACCGAGTTCGTGTCGATGATGACGCAGACCGCCATCCAGGCTCAGCTGCTTCCGCTCAAGCTCGAAGAGGTCGCGGAGGAACTCCCCGCCAAGGGCGAGATCCTTCCGCTGTACGACTTCGAGCCGTCCGCGGAGGATGTCCTCGACGCCCTGCTGCCGCGGTACGTCGAGAGCCGTATCTACAACGCGCTGCTGCAGTCGGCCGCTTCGAAGCACGCCGCCACCCGGCGTGCGATGAAGTCGGCCACCGACAACGCCGGAGAGCTCATCGAGACGCTCTCCCGGCTTGCCAACGCGGCCCGCCAGGCCGAAATCACCCAGGAAATCAGCGAGATCGTCGGTGGCGCAGGCGCCCTGGCCGACGCGACCGCGGGGAGTGACAACTAATGACCACCACTGTTGAGCCGACCGCTGGCGCGGGCGTGGCCTCCGGCCGCGTCGCGCGGGTCATCGGCCCGGTCGTCGACGTGGAGTTCCCCGTCGACGCGATGCCGGAGATCTACAACGCCCTTCACGTCGAGGTGGCCGACCCGGCCAACGCCGGCGCGAAGAAGACGCTGACCCTCGAGGTCGCCCAGCACCTGGGCGACGGCCTGGTCCGCGCCATCTCCATGCAGCCCACCGATGGTCTGGTCCGCCAGGCCCCGGTGACCGACACGGGCACGGGCATCACCGTCCCGGTCGGCGACTTCACCAAGGGCAAGGTGTTCAACACCCTCGGTGAGGTGCTGAACTCCGACGAGTCCTACGCCGGTGAGCGCTGGTCCATCCACCGCCAGGCGCCGAACTTCGACGAGCTCGAGTCGAAGACCGAGATGTTCGAGACCGGCGTCAAGGTCATCGACCTGCTGACCCCGTACGTCAAGGGCGGCAAGATCGGTCTGTTCGGTGGTGCCGGCGTCGGCAAGACGGTGCTCATCCAGGAGATGATCTACCGCGTCGCCAACAACCACGACGGTGTCTCCGTGTTCGCCGGTGTCGGCGAGCGCACCCGTGAGGGCAACGACCTGATCGAGGAGATGTCGGACTCCGGCGTCATCGACAAGACCGCGCTGGTCTTCGGTCAGATGGACGAGCCGCCGGGCACCCGTCTGCGCGTGGCCCTGGCCGGTCTGACCATGGCGGAGTACTTCCGCGATGTGCAGAAGCAGGACGTGCTGTTCTTCATCGACAACATCTTCCGCTTCACCCAGGCCGGTTCCGAGGTGTCGACCCTGCTCGGCCGTATGCCCTCCGCGGTGGGCTACCAGCCGAACCTGGCCGACGAGATGGGTCTCCTCCAGGAGCGCATCACCTCGACCCGTGGTCACTCGATCACCTCGATGCAGGCGATCTACGTCCCCGCGGACGACCTGACCGACCCGGCCCCGGCCACCACCTTCGCCCACCTCGACGCGACGACGGTTCTCTCCCGTCCGATCTCCGAGAAGGGCATCTACCCGGCCGTGGACCCGCTGGACTCCACGTCCCGGATTCTGGACCCCCGCTACATCGCGGCGGACCACTACAACACGGCCATGCGCGTCAAGGGGATCCTGCAGAAGTACAAGGACCTCCAGGACATCATCGCGATCCTCGGTATCGACGAGCTCGGCGAGGAGGACAAGCTCGTCGTCCACCGTGCCCGTCGCGTGGAGCGCTTCCTGTCCCAGAACACCCACGTCGCCAAGCAGTTCACCGGCGTGGACGGTTCGGACGTGCCGCTGGACGAGTCGATCACGGCGTTCAACGCGATCTGTGACGGTGAGTTCGACCACTTCCCGGAGCAGGCGTTCTTCATGTGCGGTGGCCTCGAGGACCTCAAGGCCAACGCCAAGGAGCTGGGCGTCTCCTGAACCCCCGGGTTCTGAGAGCCGGTTGAGGTGAGGAGGGCCCGTCTTCGGGCGGGCCCTCCGCCTCCTCCCCGCTTCCCCTCCGGGACGACGTTCCCGGGACCCCCGTCTTCGGACGGGTCTAGACTTTGACCCAACACCCGGCATACCGCCGGGTGGTGACCCGAGGAGCCACCCTTGGCTGCTGAGCTGCACGTCGAGCTGGTCGCTGCCGACCGCCAGGTCTGGTCCGGCGAGGCCACCCTGGTCGTGGCGCGCACCACCTCCGGCGACATCGGCGTCATGCCCGGTCACCAGCCGCTGCTCGGTGTGCTGGAGTCGGGCCCCGTGACCATCCGTACGGTCGGCGGTGAGACGGTCGTGGCAGCGGTCCACGGCGGTTTCATCTCCTTCGCGGACAACAAGCTGTCGCTGCTGGCCGAGATCGCCGAGCTGTCGGACGAGATCGACGTCCAGCGCGCGGAGCGGGCGCTGGAGCGCGCGAAGTCGGACGCCGACGCCTCCGCCGAGCGCCGCGCCGACGTCCGCCTGCGGGCGGTGTCGGCTCGCTGACCCCGGCGCGCCCGGCGCGCGCTGCGCACGCGCGTGACTCAGCCGCGGCCGGTTCCGGAACACTCCGGAACC